>DMJL01000167.1 GCA_003451785.1 Bacteroidales bacterium | reverse complement strand
GCAATTTCGGGGAGTCTTTGAAGTTCTTGTTGTGCAACTTCTGGGGTGATTCCAACGAACCCTGTTTCTTTTGTAAAATTTTGTCCATTTTGGAGTACCCATCTTAGGAATTCCACAACTGCAATATTGGTAGGGTTGCCGTGAGCCACAAAATAAAGATTGCGCGAAGGCGGAGCGGGGTAGGCTCCAGTTGAAATAGCGTTCATCATTTGGTCTAAGTTACCATAGAATTGCTCCTCCGGGTCAATCCTGCCGTTTTCATTAAGGTCAATGGGAATAATTCCCAGACCATCGAAAGGTCTACCTGTGGTGATGTCGAATGCAAAGGCAATATTATTGAATCCCATACCAAATCTGTCGTTTCGCACTATATCGGCAATTCCTGGGTCGCCAAACACGCCTACACCCAGAAGGTCTTCTTGTGAGCCTCCAAGATATTGCGCCCAGGTTTCGCCGGCACCACTGGCATCAGAACGGGTATAAACATTTATGGGGTCGGTGGTTCCTCCTTTTAAAAACCATCCCCAAGGTTTTTGTGCTTCTTCAAGGAATATTTGTTGGAAATCTTGGCGAGTTAGCCCTTGTTCGAGAATGAATTCTATGTTGGGATTGCTCAAACTGAATGTTGGAACCACAGCATCCTTTGCTACTGCAAAATAAACGGCGTTTCGATCTACTTCGGCTTGTGTAATCTCGCGCGATACCATAGCCAGATGTACCATGCCCGAAAGCACATCGGTCATGCCTTTGCCAGCACCACCGGCAGAAACATCTATCCTAACTTTTGGATGCTCTTTTCGGAATTCTTCTATCCACCTCACAGTCATAGGATACATAGCCCAGGCTCCTGAGATGCTAATTTGTCCGTACAAATTACCATCCTTGTCAAAACCTGCTCTGTCGGCTCGGCGACAACCGGTTGTAGAAACCAAAAAAACTGCTGCAACGAAAACAAACACTAACTTTTTCATATTTTTCCGAGTTTAGTTTCATAGTAAATCGAGCCTTTTTTGGAATGCAAGAGTTTGAGTGTAATAGTTTGCCTAAAAATTACTTCAACCCCCTTTTCCATAATTGCAAATCCGGCAGCTTCCATCCACATCAGTCAGCAAAATTATATGCCAATCCAATTTATACCCATGTAGCTACACAGTTTTTGCGGCAAGCAAAGATATAATTTTTTTGATACTAAGGATCAGCAGCAAGATTAGCCATTTATTTTGGCGAGTGTTTCTTCCTTGGATATTTTGCTAATGGTAAACAGCGGAATTACATCGGCCAGCCAGTGGCGGGCAATGGGTTAGATGGTGGCTATAGGACTATTTTCAACGGTTTATAACTATGAAAGGTCTTTTTTACATGGTCAAAATTGTTGGTGTATCCAAGTAAAAATCCTCCGCCACCAGCACCGCAAAGTTTTAGAGTGAATATTCGGTTTTCCAAACCCTGCATCCAAATTTCTTTAAAATCTGCTGGAATCATCTCATTAAAATATCGGTATTGCAATTCCGAAAGGTTTTGCATGTAATTGGCAAGACCATCAAAATCTCCCATCAGCAAGTTTTGGATGCATTCGGAAACACAACCGTTGTAGGCGGTATGCATCATGGTTCGAAATGCTGAATCCTGATAATTTTTTTGAAATAGCTTTACCAATTCCCCTGTTTTGCGTGGAACTCCCGTGTCTAACAAGAAAAATCCACCTTCCCTTGTGGAGATAGAATTTGGCAATTGGGTTGCAACAATGCCATTGCCAGGTAAGAAATCTAATGGTTTTCCAAGAAAGCAACTTAGGGGGTCAATGCCGGAGCTTGTTCCGTGGAAATATGATTCGAGTTTGGCCAATTTCTCCTTCAACTCCTGCAGTTTTCCACCTTCGCCCCATTCCGCATTTTCTAGACTAAACCGTCTGAAAATTGCAGCCACAAGCGCACCGGAGCTACCTGCACCGTATCCGTGGGGAATATTAGAATCAAAGTACAATCCGCTTTCTAATTCCTTTGCAAAGGCACCTAAATCTATTCCACACGAGTTTGAAGCCGTTGCCCGTGTGGCCAAATAATCGTGATAAGCTAAAAGGAGCCTGTGAAGCGTTGCTTGATAGGTGTTAGGAGCAGCATCGGGAAATCGCAGGGTGCCGTAGTAGTTTTTCAATGGGATGGTGAGCGCACGCCCTTGGCACAATATACCATATTCACCAAAAAGCATGATTTTCCCAAATACGGATTCCCTTATCCTTGTCATGGTTCCACTATTCAGAAAGTTTTACAGGACCGGTGCCAACCATATCGTCAATCCATTTGCCATTTTTGCAGAGTCCTACCATTTCGTTCTGAATAAATTGGGATACGGGTTGCTTATCCTTTTCAAAATAAATCAGATGAATGTTTGGACCAGCATCGAGTGTAAAGCAAATATTGATGCCTGTGTTATTTCTGAAATTCCTTATTCTTTCAATCATAGCGAGTGTTGCTGGTTTCAGCAGTACAAAGCCCGGATTGGAAGTCATCATCAACCCATGAAGCGAAAGGGCTTCGTTCTCAACAATTTCTGCAAAGAGTTGTTCTTCGCCTGTTTTCAATGCATGCAGAAGGTTGTTTATGTTTTTTTCGGCCTGCGCAATTCTGGTTTCCCTATACGGATGGTTGTGCATAAGGCTATGCCCCATGCTGCTCGATACCGATTTTTCGCTATCGTCGGCAATCAAAATGGCATCTCTAATATTTGTGAATACCGGATGTATGCTTTTGGTATCTATCATCACTGCATACTCGTTGCTGGATGCAGGTAAGGCCGGAGATTGTCCCCAAAGTGTGAAGCCACCATAAACCGAACGGCAGGCACTACCGCTGCCTAACCGTGCTGAGATGCTTGATTCTCTCCAAAAATCCGATTCTGTATTTGGGTTACCGTCAAGGTCATTCTTCAAACTTTGAAGAACCAATGCCAAGGCACTAAAAGCGGCTGCCGAAGATGCAATGCCGGCCGAATGCGGAAAAGTACTTTGACTTTCTATTTCTAATGCAATGTTTCCCAGAAAATCATAACGAAGCTTTATGCTCTCCAAAAAGCTTTGTATTCTCTGCCGGAACTTTTCGTTGGGTTGTCCATTGAGTATAAAACTTTTGAGCAAAGAGGGAGAAACATCTTCGGTTTCATGCTTTACCTTCAGTCTTACAACGCTATTTTTTAGTGTGAAACTTATGGAAGGATTCATAGGCAATTGGTTTCCTAATTTGCCCCAATACTTAACCAGTGCTATGTTTGAGGGACTTTCCCATCCCAAAATTTTTTCCATTTTGATGTAATTTTCCTATCGTTCAAAAATTGTATGGCAATTATTTCTAAAACGCCCTGTGTAGCGGATAAATTGAAACTTCGGGTGAACTTCCAATTCTATTAAAGGCAAAACATTATTGGTGCAACAACATTTGGCCGAAACTAAAAACTATCTTGCAACCCTTGCTTTGAAAATATTGTTTCACAAGCCATTCATCCAAATGGGTAGCTGCCATTATAAAATCGCCACCCCAAGCCCCAAGGGATTTGATAGTTCCCGGAAAATCATCGAATCGCTCCAATTGCACCGGTGTTTTTCCTATTGCATCTGCCACTAAGAGTTCATGGGCTTTCATAAGCTTCATAAACATTTCGAAGCTGCTTTCAGTTAACATTCTGGATGAAATTGCAGAGCTAAGGTCTGCTTTTTTGCCGGTGAACGACTCCTGCTGCATCTGCTCAATACTTTTTGCGCTGTTTTGCTTGTTTCCGCTATATACAAACCAGATATTGCCTGCAAATGGGGGATTAAAATTTACAGGCTCCACTTTAGGGTTTTGGTTTTTTCCAAGAAACTTATACATCACAGGCATTTCACTCCTGGCGCAAGCCACATCATATCCCGAACCGTTGGTGGTCTCAAACAGCAGTCTGTAGGGATTTACATCAGCCCAATAGGCAATATTGGATATCAAAGTAGAGCTACTACCCAGTCCCCATGCAAGTGGAAACCCAGTATTGGTAACTACTTGTTTGCCCATCGCCTTTTCTGCAAACGATGGATTTATTTTGCCGGCAGTAACCAGCAGGGAATGCAGAAATTCATGATTTCCCGAGGGTGACACACAATCAAAGCCACCACCAGTGAATTCGGCATGAAACCATAAACTACCTTTTTCTTTGGAAATCCATTTCAATGTATTGGGGCTATCGGCATTTGTTTCTACTTTGAGGCTTTGCCCAAATCGCACAGGCACGGCTAACGACAATGCTCCATGAAGTACAAAATACTCACCCGAAATCAATAGTTTGCCATTTGAGAAGAAATCAAGTTTATTCACGGTGTTAAAGTTGTAGGGTGCTGCAAAAATAGGGTAATTTGGTAGATAGATGGGGCTTTGCCGCTGGTTGTAAAAGTTTTACTAAGAATATATTTCGGATGAATTCGAATATACCAACATAAAATGTCTGAAAATATTATGCTTTGTTCAAAAAACACAGCATAATATTCAAAATATGCACTTTATGGTCAAATGATTAGTTTTTGGCAATTTATGAAAAAGCCCAACCTTAGTTGCGAATGCTTTTCAGAAATTCCGAAACCTTCTGGTGTGAAACGGTTTGGCCTTTAAAAAAATCTAAGGCTTTTTCTTTTTCTTGCGTTGTTGCCCCAAGTTGTGTTAACATGTTAGGAAGATGCATTCGCATGTGTCCTGCCTGAATGCCTGAGGTAGTAAGGGATTTAACTGCCGCAAAGTTGTTGGCCAATCCTGCTGCTGCAGCAATTTGCATAAGCACGCCTGCACTTGGGTTGCCCAATAGTGCGAGGGACAATGCTGCCAGAGGATGGTTTTTTGTTAGGCCGCCCACCGTGCCAACTGCCATAGGCATGGTGAGGGTAAATTGAAAAATACCGTCGCTTACCGTTGCCTTGCTCAGCGATGAATATCGTCCGCTGGATGCAGCATAAGCATGTGCGCCTGCCTCGATAGCTCTGAAATCGTTGCCTGTGGCTATAATCACTGCATCCACACCGTTCATGATGCCCTTGTTGTGGGTAGCGGCTCTATAAATGTCCTTTGTGGCAATTTCTACGGCCAATGCAAACTTCTTTGCAAAATCGGCACCACTCACACCCGATACCACATGGTCTAACTTCTCGACCGGACATTGCACCGAAATCTCTACCGTACATCCGGGAACATGGTTGGAGAGAATAGACATGATGGGTTCAAACGCTCCCTTAATAAAATCATCGTTATTGTCGAAATACTCGCCCATAGCATTGGAGCATTCTTCCAAAACCGAGTTGATGAAATTAGCGCCCATCGCGTCGGCAGTTTCAAACACCACATGCAATTGGTAGTAGTGATTTATCTCGTTGCTGCGGTCTAAGATTTCCATGCTTGTAATGCCACCGCCACGCTTCTGCATATTTTCCACCATGGACGAAGTTCGACTACGAAGTTGCTCCAAGATAGATTGCTTGTGTTGCAAAAGTTTGGAAACATTATCGTGAAAACGAAAATGTACCTGACCGGATTTTTGCGTACCCTTAGTTTGGGCGGTAAAACCACCTCTCTCTGCCCAAAACCTCGCTGCTGCCGAAGCCGCAGCCACCACCGAGCTTTCCTCCGTTACCATTGGAACCATGTACAACTTCCCGTTGATAAGAAAGTTGGGTGCCACATTGTAGGGTAGGGGAAAGTTGGAAACGGTGTTCTCGCTGAGTTCAGAAAGTATTTTTTGGATATTGGCATCCGAATGCCAAAACGATTTGAGCATGCCCTCAACATTATCCATTTGTGGGATATTAGCTTCAACCGCCTTTATTTTGTCGTGGGTACTGAGCTTGGAAAATCCTTGTATCAATTGCTTCAATTCCATTTTTCTGTAAATATTTTGATGCTTCTAATATTCCCGACACAGACGGTACTCTATTTTACCCTCAAAAAAGCATAAGCCATTTGCAGTCCTTTGGCTTGATATTCTACAAATTGTTTGAGGCTTGGGTAGTCAATTGCTGCATGTTTCAAAAATGCAGAAGCCTGTCCATATACCGCCGGAAGTTTAGAAGTCTGTATCAGGTGATAACCATCGAGAAACGACTTAATGCCTCCTGAGATAATCAATTGTTTGCATCTTATTGTTTGCGGCTCGGATTCCACAATGCGATTTACCATATCGGTCATTTGCTCGGCTGTATGCCCAATATTAGCCAAAACACCATAGAGTTCCGATTGCTGTGGATTGCTGCGCATAAGCTCCATTTTGGCGAAGTTGGTGCCCCCAAATGCTGCAAATTCAATAGCTGCCAATGGCAGGCGGAGTAGTTGTCTCAGGCTTTCGAAACCCATACCCTGCCCCACTTCTTTTACGATAATCGGAAACGAAACCAACTCCAATAGCTCCTGCACCGATTCCATGGCGGGCCTCATGAGCCTGTCGCCTTCGGGCTGAAGCCATTCCTGAAAAGGATTTACATGCACAAACAGGCCATCGGTTCGCAATTTTTCTACCATCGAAACTATCAAATCCGTCTTGCCCTTCCTTAAAAGCAACTCAACTTGGTTTATACCAAGGTTTGCCCAAAAAGGTTGATTTTCGCCAATGGTATCGCGAAGGTCGAAATCGGGAAAATGCTTTTCGTCATCTAGCAGAATGCGGCAACTTCCTAATCCCATTCCCAAACCAAACTCATTGCATGCCAATGCTAAGTTTCGATTTATTTTGCCGGCTTCTTTTGTACCACCGGTCATACTCGAAATCCAGATAGGAAGTCGCATGGTTTTGCCTGCGAAGACGGTCTCAGGTACAGCATTTTCTGGGTGGGGGCTGAGCATGGGCTCGTAGAAAAACCGGGGGTCTAAATCGGTTATGCCAATTTGCGACTCGAAGGCCATAGAGATGTGGTCTTTTTTTCGGTTTTCCATTTGCTGTATTTTACAAACCTAAGTACCTGGCAATTACCATACGAAGTACCTCTGATGTTCCTTCTCCAATTTTGAGCAGGCGTTGGTCGCGGAAAAACCGCTCTACCGGATGGGGTTTGTACACGCCTGTAGCTCCCAGAACCTGTACTGCCTCATCGGCTATTTCAGAAGCTATTTCGGAGGAATAAAGCTTGGCCATTGCTGCCTCGCGTGCAAACTGCATTCCTGCATCCTTTTTCCATGTGGCTTGGTAGAGCATGTTGCGAGCGAGTTCAATCTTCATATCCATGTCGGCCAACTTAAACGATACTCCTTGAAATTTATGGATGGGTTGTCCGAACTG
>DMJL01000165.1 GCA_003451785.1 Bacteroidales bacterium | reverse complement strand
ATCAAAACACCCTGATCTTGAAGACAATTTCAGGGAATTCGACCCTCTGCTAATCGTTGAAAAAGAGTCTTTATTTTACCCCGAAAAAGACGAACTCAAACGAGGTTTTATATCCAATGCCAATGCGCAATTCTATCTGGCTGCTTTCGGAGAAGGTGATTTAGACGATTCGGATGCCAAAATGGTGGTGCAGTTTGCAGATGAAAACCCGTGGTTTGAAAAGCAATTGCGTTGGATACTTGCAGCACGTCTTAAACCCGACCCCAAAATTTCTTTTCCAAACAAGGGAAATTTAAAGCATCCTCCGATATTGCAAATCCAAACTAAATGGATGCGAATAACTTCCATTGCTGCAACAATTGCAGCTTTGGTTGTTGCATTCGTGTTTCTACAAACCCGCCAAATGCCACCTGACCCATTGCAAGTTGTTCAGCAACGACCTATTCAACCACATCCTGATGATAAAATCGAACCCAAGATTGTTGACATCAACTTGGATGAAAATACTGGATCGAATCTTATTCCCATCACAACTTCTTTGGATTTGGATAGATCCTCTACGAATGCTTCAAATGAAATAATAATGCACTATCTGCCCGAGATACCAAAGAAAGTCTCTATAGTGCGCATGGAATCATTGCAGGGGATGGTAGTTTTGAGCGAAACATCACGAAATTTACATTCGAAAGACTTTATGGTTGACACACACGCTTTAATGGCATCAGTACAAACGGAAGAAAGTAACCAACAGACAGTTCAAGGGTTTCGTGACAACCTGACTACTGATTTGCAGCGCATTGAGGAACGATTGAATACATACCGCCCACAGTCATTGCTTGAACTTGCAGAAGCCTCCTTTTGGGGTATCAACCATCTATTGGGATCGCCTGTTACTGTTACCAGGCGGATAGATCAAGATGGAAAATCCATGACAGTTTCCATAGGTCAGCATTTGGAGTTTACCCGTGTAAGCCGATAATGCCTTACATCTTATTCTTGAACAGCATGCTCAGTGGGTCGCTGCCATTTCCAACGACGGTGCGACCAAAGCCAAAACTCGGGTCTTTGGAGAATCTCTTGCTCCAGCATAGATGCATAACTGTTGGTAATTGCCATCTCAGGCTCACTTCGAGGATTGAGTGCCAATTCGAAAACACTCATTGAATAACGCCCTCGCTGCATTTTCCTTATGGAGCAAAACAGAACTGCATAGTCAAGTTTTTTTCCCAACTTTTCTGGCCCTGTGAAGAATGGAGTGTCTTGCCCCAAGAAATGTACCCAATGCGCTGATCCTGTAGGCGGCCATTGATCGGCTAGCAAAGCAAAAACGGCCGGCTGCTTTGCCGTTTTCATGGAAACCATTTTGCGAATCAAATGCTCCGATGGCACCAAGACCTTATAAAACCTCATGCGAATTTTGCGCAAAAAGTAGTCTAAGAGCTTTAGTCTCTGTCGGCGGTAGGCTGCTATCAATTGCCCATCGTTGACAAGGTTTATGGCCGGGCCCATCCATTCCCAGTTGCCGAAATGCCCCAAAGCCATTATGGCACTCCTTCCTTGCGCATGGTACATTCCAAGTAACTCCTTCGACTCAGGGGTTAGAATAATCCTGCGCTTTATAGTTTTGCGACTTGCCGTAATCAATGCAATGGTTTCAAAAATTATGTCGGATAGGTGTTTGTAAAATTTTCTTGCAATTTCAAGATTGGTTTCGAGCGTATTGTGGGGGAATGCTTTATTTAGGTTGGAAAGCACTACCTTCTTTCGGTATTTGATGATATCGCAAAGCAGAAAACCTATAAAGTCGGAAATCAAGTACAGCACACGAAATGGCAAAAGCGACAAAATTGCAATTACAACAATAAGTAAAAAGCTGACTAAGTGGGTAAAGAGTTTCTTTAAATGCTTCATGTGTCGTTAGAACAGAAAGTTGTCATAGGGGTATCTTTCTTTGTGTATGCGCACCACATTTTCATAAAGCAGTTTTCGGAACTCGTCCAGATTGGTCTTTTCTTTTGCAGAAACAAATAAGCACGGAGCGTTAGTTTTGCCCATCCACGATTGCATCATTTGTTGCAGGCTAATGTTTTCAAGCATAGGAGGCAAAAGGTCGTCGGGGTCTTGTTCCCTAAATTGGTAGTTGTCAATCTTGTTAAAAACCATTATAGTGGTCTTTTCCTGCCCTATAATTATTTCGTTGAGTGTTTCTTTTACAACGGCTATCTGCTCTTCAAATCCTGGGTGCGACAAGTCCACCACATGCACCAGAATGTCTGATTCGCGAACCTCGTCTAATGTTGATTTGAAAGACTCTATGAGATGGTGGGGCAGCTTGCGGATAAATCCTACTGTATCGCTCAACAAAAAAGGCAGGTTGCCTATTACTACCTTTCTCACGGTGGTATCTAAGGTTGCAAACAGCTTGTCTTCGGCAAACACGCTCGACTTGCTTAAGATATTCATTATGGTTGACTTTCCCACATTTGTGTAACCTACCAAGGACACCCTTACTAAGCTTCCTCTATTGGAGCGTTGGGTAGATTTTTGTTTGTTAATTTGCTCAAGCTTTTCTTTAAGTAGCGCAATCTTATCTCTTACAATGCGTCGGTCTGTTTCTATTTCCTTCTCCCCAGGTCCTTTCAGACCTATTCCACCTTTTTGCCTCTCAAGGTGAGTCCACATTCCGGCCAGTCGTGGAAGCATATACTGGTATTGAGCCAACTCTACTTGGGTTCGAGCATGTGAAGTACGAGCCCTCTTGGCAAAAATGTCGAGAATAAGGTTGCTGCGGTCTATTACCCTGCTTTTAATGGCTTTCTCAATATTTCGGAGTTGGGTTGGGCTTAGTTCATCATCAAATACAACAAGGTCAATTTTGTTCTCAGACACAAACTCCGTCAACTCATGGAGCTTTCCTTTGCCTATGTAGGTGGCGGTCTCTGGCTTATCGAGCTTCTGGGTAAATCTTCCTATGGTTTTGCCACCAGCGGTATCAACCAAGAACTCCAACTCATCAAGATGGTCGCTTACAATCTCTAAGGTTTCTCTTCCCTTTACTAAACCAACCAGCACTGCCCTTTCCTGTGGGTTTGCTGTTTCTATCAATTTGGGCATACCCTTTGGATTAATTATTTGTTGCCATTTGCAAGAAAATGAAATCCTATGGTCCCAGACAACAAAAAGGCCACGAAGTCGCGGTTTAGGATACTAAACTGATTATAAGAGTATGCAAGCCAGCCACAAAGAAGCATTATTACTATTCCCGAAATCATTGTGATGGTATTATTCTTTAAAAAGCCCCCTATCACAAGCATTATGCTGAAGAGCATCAAAAATGCCGAAAGAATGTGGTTGACATTACTTATGTCGAAATTCGATAATACTGGATACACAAGGGCAACCACCATTATTAGCAACCCTATGCGCAGCATCCACGACGAAAATGGGGAAATGGATTTTAACGGTTTCATTCTACGGAGTTTTTATCAATTTAATAGTGTTGGTTATGTTGCTAAATTGAAATTGCAAATTTAGGAAATGTCTGTTTTGCATTAGCCTGCGTCCATTGGGTAGTTCGCAATGGATAAACTCACTCCTTTCACTTTATTTAGGGCATTCCGACCCACCCATCGTACATTCGAATGGTTTTGCTATCGAAAAGTGGATTAAGTTACTCCATCTTTTATGAACAAACACACCAAAAGAAAGATTTTTTTATTGTCGAATACTTGGTGAGATTGCTTAATGGCAACTGTCAGCCCATTTGTGCAGCAAAAGTTCTAGCTATGTTTTAAAGCCTAAAAGGGTTTGAAACCTATAATTTTCCTCACTTCTTTTATCGTATTTGAAGCACTTTCGCGAGCCTTTTCTGCGCCCAAACGAGCCACTCTTGAAAGATATTCCTTGTTTTGCCCAATTTCTAATATGCGTTGGCGCAAAGGAGATGTAAAAGCGATAATGTCTTCAGCAAGTTGCTTTTTCATGTCGCCATAGCGAATACTTCCTTCTTTGTACTTCGCAAGGAAATGGCTATGGGTATCTTCGGAGCTAAGCACTTCCAAAAGACTGAATAAGTTTGCAACTCCTTGGCTCATGGGCTGATCGGGTTGTTGTGGTCCGCTATCGGTCATTGCTGCCATTACTTTCTTCCGTATCACAGCAGGTTCATCGGCCAAAAACACTGCATTGCCGGGGCTTTCTGATTTGCCCATCTTGGTGCTTCCGTCAAGTCCCGGTATCTTTATTAGGTTGCCATCAAAATGGTATGCAACAGGCTCAGGAAAATAGTTTGTTTGGTACAACCTATTGAAACGATTGGCAAAGGTACGGGCCATCTCCAAATGTTGTTCTTGATCCTTCCCCACAGGTACCTTAGTGGCTCTATGCAGCAAAATATCTGCAGCCATTAGCACAGGATAAGTCAATAAACCCGCATTAATATTATCAGGCTGTTTGCGCAATTTCTCTTTGAATGAAGTGCATCGCTCCAACTCTCCCAAATATGCATTCATATTCAAAAGAAGGTACAACTCAGCCACCTCGGGCACATCGCTTTGAATGTATAGGGTAGAAACCTCAGGGTCTATCCCCGATGCAAGATACTCCACAAGTACCTGTTGCACATTGTGGTACAAATCGGATGGCGTTGGGTGTGTAGTAAGGGAGTGATAATCTGCAATAAAAAAGTAACATATGTGCTGATGTTGCATCTTTAAAAAATTTTGAATTGCTCCAAAGTAATTACCCAAATGCAAATTTCCCGTTGAGCGTATTCCGCTTAAAACTGTTTCCATAATGCAAAAGTATTGAATTTAGCTCGCCTGAATCTGTAGTTTTTCTTCCATTGACTTTGAAGCCCTCAGATCTTTGACATTTAGCTGGATGGATGTTTTGCCATTCCATTCGTTTTCCTCTATTTGATAAGCTACATCAAAAGGTTGGCCAGATAGAAGCATTTGCAAATGATTGCTTTGGCCAAAGGCTATGGCAGGAAAGTCTTTGCCTGCCCATTGGGGCTGAGACAGAAAAAATTTCAAGTGCTTGTTGCCAACTATACGCGGCAGACCTTTGGCTATACAATTGGTAGCCAAGAAAACAGGATTGTGGTTGCCGGGACCAAAAGGTGCAAACTGTTTTAGTATTCTATAAAATCGTGCATCAATCTCGCTAAGACCCAATACTGCATCTATTTCCAGCAATGGAGTCATCATACTTTCGTCGATTTCTTTCTCGGCAATTGCATTAAAATCATCAATAAAGGCTTGGAGGTTTTCCGGTCTTAAGCTAAGACCGGCGGCATATTTATGACCCCCAAAATGATCCAAATGATTTCTACAAGCATCTATTGCATTGTAAATGTCAAAATCTTTAATTGAGCGTGCTGAGCCTGTAATCACTCCATTATTTTCTGTTAGGATAATAGTAGGTCTATAGTAGTTTTCCATAAGCCTCGATGCCACAATGCCGATAACTCCCTTGCTCCAATTGGGATTGAACAATACTGTGGCTTTGGCCTTTTGTAGTGCTATGCTCCCAGAAATCATAGCTAAGGCTTGTTCTGTAATATTGGTGTCGAGGCTGCGGCGCTCTTCGTTGTTGCTATTTATGGTCTGGCTAAGCTGGTGTGTTGTACCCATATTTTCGCAAAGCAACAGGTCAACAGCTGTTTTTCCGTTTTCAATTCTTCCGGCAGCATTGAGCCGTGGGCCTATCATAAACATTAGGTCGTTGATTCCTATCTCACGGGTAAAAACAGATTTATCGCAGCATTGATTTTTCCTAAAAACATTATTGTAAAACAATATGGATTCAAAGCCTGCTCTTGGGTTCAGATTGAGCCGTTTAAGACCAAAGTGCGCCAAAATGCGATTTTCCCCTGTTATGGGCACAATATCGGCAGCAATGCTGGCTGCAACCAAATCGAGAAATTTTTCTAACTTCTCAAACGGCATTTTGTGCCTTTGGTAGTATGCCTGAGCTAACTTAAAACCCAAACCGCAACCCGATAACTCCTTGTAAGGGTATGTGCAATCGGCGCGCTTAGGGTCAAGTATTGCTTCAGCATTGGGCAATTCATCATCTGGTCGGTGATGGTCAACCACAATAAAATCTATTCCCTTCGATTTTGCATAATCAATCTGTGTGCCTGCTTTAATACCACAATCTAAAGCAATTATCAATCCTACAGCGTTGGCAGCTGCATAATCTATGCCTTCCATAGACACACCGTACCCCTCGCGATACCGGTCGGGGATATAGTAATCCAAGTTATTATAAATTTCTTTCAAAAAGGAGTACACCAAAGCAACTGCGGTGGTGCCATCAACATCGTAATCGCCATACACCAAGATTTTTTCATTTGCATCAATTGCATGATCAATGCGCTTAATGGCAATATCCATATCCTTCATTTCAAAAGGATCGTGCAAGCAATCCAATGAAGGTCTAAAAAAGTCCCTTGCATCCGGAAAGCTAGTTACCCCTCTTTGAACCAGTAGTTGCGAAAGGGTTCGATGAATATTGAGCGAGGCAGTCAGTTTATCTATAAGGTCTTCCCTTGCAGCGGAAATGACCGCCCATTGTTTTTGAGCCATTAAGAATTTTTTTATAAAATTAGTTAAAATCTCCCAACCGGCTCACGCAAAATTCACATTCAGGTATCGAATGTTAAACCACGGATTGTGTAAGTACCACTACGGAGTTGTCTTTTACTTCTAATACGCCTTCGTTTATGCTATAATTGTGCTTATCAAGACTGCTGTCTATAATTTTTACCATGCCTTTAGTCAAAATTGCAATCATAGGTGCATGATTGTAAAGCAAGGTAAAAGGTCCCGAAACGCCAGGCAACTGTATGGATAACACTTTGGCCTTGAACAAAGTTTTTTCGGGTGTTAATATTTCAAGAAGAAATGTTTTTTCAACCATTAGGCAAAATATTATTGAGGTTCTTTGCTGCGCTCCAACACTTCATCAATTGTGCCTGCCATAAAAAAAGCCGATTCGTTGCAATGGTCTGTTTCACCTGCCAGAATCATACGAAAACCTTTGATGGTATCCTGTAAGCTGACCGAAACCCCTTTTCTACCCGTAAACTGCTCGGCCACATGGAATGGCTGACTTAAAAACCTTTGAACTTTTCTTGCACGCTTCACCATGAGTTTCTCCTCGGGCGACAATTCATCTATTCCCAAAATTGCGATGATATCTTGCAGTTCTTTGAGTTTTTGCAAGATCCCCTTCACTTCTTTTGCTGTTTGATAATGCTCTTTGCCCACAATGGCTGGGGTTAGAAATCTGGAAGTTGAGTCTAATGGATCTACAGCAGGATAAATTCCCAATTCAAAAATTTTGCGACTTAATACCGTGGTTGAATCCAGATGGGAGAAAGTTGTGGCAGGAGCAGGATCGGTGAGGTCGTCTGCAGGAACATACACTGCCTGAACAGATGTAATAGAACCTTTATGAGTAGATGTGATACGCTCCTGCATCAACCCCATTTCACTTGCTAAAGTTGGCTGATAGCCAACAGCCGAAGGCATTCGTCCAAGCAATGCCGAAACTTCCGAACCTGCTTGGGTAAACCTGAAAATGTTGTCAATAAAGAAAAGTATATCTGCTCCATCCGTGCTGTTCCCTTCATCTCGAAAATATTCGGCGATAGCCAATCCAGCCAATGCAACTCTTGCCCTTGCCCCTGGTGGTTCATTCATTTGCCCAAATATGAGAGTTGCCTGCGATTGCACAAGTTCTTCCATTACTACCTTAGAAATGTCCCATTTCCCATTGGCCATAGA
>DMJL01000308.1 GCA_003451785.1 Bacteroidales bacterium | reverse complement strand
TGAGCAAACTTGATGAAATAGGTTTTAAACGCAATTGACCGATTATCAAAGTGTAGATAATCACCAACATTGCAGGTAGGCAGTTAGCGACTACATATACAACTACAAAGCCCTGAAAATCTACAATTCCAAAGGCAAGCAACAAAACGGAAATTGTAATAAAAAGCCTGAGACCTATTTCGTAAACCAATGATGGGAAAACATTCCGAAAAAGGCTTCTCAAGTAGGAGTCGAACAAGTTGAAATACAGTGTAGCCAATGCCAAGGGTATCAAATACCAAAAATACTCTACCAACAAGGGACTACTCTGGTGGTAAAATTCGTAAAATGGCTTGCGAAGCAATACCACCAACAATGAAACCGCCACGAAACCGGCTGTTGAAAATGCCGTTATTACATAAAGGAAGCCATGGTGATGTTTGGATTTGTCGTTGAAAAACGGGAAAAATCGGATAGTGATATTGCTCGAACCCAGAGATGCAACTTGTGCGTAAATCAATGCAATGGTAATCATCAGGTTGGCAAGGCCCACCTGCTCAGGAAGCAGCACATTGGGAAATAGAAACACCTTGTTGAGATAGCCAATAGCAGCACCAGCAAAGGCAATTACTGTAATACGGAAACTGTCTCGTTGTATGATTCCCATAGAATTGGTTGTGGCAGCTAAATTAAGAATAATACATAATGCCCGATTGTGTATTTTTGGACAATAAATAAGTATGTCTTGTGGGAAAGGTTTTTGTTCATTGCATGACAAAAAGCAGAAAAACTAAGTGAGTTGTGCAATAGATTAAACAAGAAACCCAACATGGATGATGATATTATTTGAAATTCAAAGGCAGAAATTAAAAACGGCTATGAATGAGAGCAGCAAAAGCCACAAGACTTTTTGAGTTTATGGGTTTGTTAATGAATGAGCAGCGAAAAATGCTGTGTAGGATTTGAAATATAAAAGTTGAAGTGTGAAAAAGATTTTATTTCTAACCTTTTGGTATCCCGACGAGCAAAATCCCATAAAAGGCAATTTTATTGTGGAACACGCACGGGCATTACACCATGCCGGCTACAACATTAGGATTTTGGCTGTGCGTGTGGTGCATTCGCGCAAGTTGCTTTCTGTGGGAACCGAGTTTTTCAAAGATTCGGCGGGTTTGCCAACATATTTGCTAACCATAAGTTCGGTTCTGCACAAATGGATTTATGTAGCCATACCATTGCTTTCCATTTGGGTTTACAGGTTTTACATACGAAAAATTAGTCGAGAATTTCAACCCGATATTATCCATTCTAATGTACTGAATCCGGCGGCAATGGTGGGTCATTTTATTGCCAAACGCTTGGGAAAGCCCCATGTTATTACAGAGCATTGGAGTAAGGTAGATAAGTTTTTTCGCTGCAGCATTTTTGCTTATCTGGGGGCTGCTGCTTACCGCGAGGCATCAGCCATTACAGTAGTTTCTCCGTTTCTACAAAACAGCTTGCAGCATAGGGCACGCAGCCCCGAACAAATTTCCGTAGTGCCCAATGTGGTTGACCCTGTGTATCAATATCAAGAAAAACCTGACGACGATTCATTGCAATTCACAGTTGTCGCCCAATGGAAACCACCCAAGAACATTGAACTCATTGTTGGCGCATTGCAGGAAATAGCATCAGAATCTTCCCGCAAGGTGGTGCTGCATATCGTTGGGAATGGCGAACTTCTGAAACCGATACTCGAAAACCGCGATAGATTCTCATTTTCTATTGTGCATCATGGATTTCTTGCAAAGCCGCAAATAGCTGCAATTTTGCATCACACAGATTATTTTTTGCATTGCTCAACCATCGAAACATTCTCATTGGTAGTTGCTGAAGCACTGAGTGTGGGTGTGCCGGTTGTAGCAAGCAATGTGGGAGCCTTGCCACAGTTGATTGATGAACGAAATGGAGTACTCACCAACAATACCATTGCCGAATGGACAGCAGCACTTCGAGTTGCATTGCAATGGGATTTCGATCGCAGAGAAATAGCAAGAAAAGCATCCCAAAAGTACGATAGCCATGCCGTTGCACTGGCTTTTGGGAAAGTTTATGATCGCTTGGAGGGCAAAGGCAAGCAACTTCCTTAGCCGCAGATGATTGCTGCCATAAGTTTGTTCACCACAAAAGGATGGCGTACTTTTGCAACCCATTTTTAGGTCAGGTTTTAAATTTGCAAAATGGCACAACTTACCAACTTAGGCCGTCAATGTGCAGTTCGGTAAACTCGCTATGGCTCTTTTCGGAGTGTGCTATCCCAAACTCTTATAACCCCGATCTTTTGGTTAGTGGGAAATGAAGAATGAAAAAACTGACTTTAGCCCTGACAATTTTGGCGGAATTTCAAATTCCGCCAAACTAAGAAACAACGAATCAGGTAATTACAATATGCTCAAAAACAACTTTTTACACCCATTGTAAAAGTGGCAAGCTTCTACAATATTTTTACAACAAAACCTTTTAGAATGACTCAGCGCATCAAAGACTTTTGTTTTTTGTGGTTATAGCCTACCTAACCCTGCAGGATGGAATTTTCAAAAGAAAATTTAGTTCGTCCCTTTTCTTCCTTGCTGCAAAATGATTTACTTTGACTCTGAAAAACTCTTAGAATGGATTTAAAAAGTCGTTTTCGCTTTGTTCTAAACTATTTTGCAACCCATCAGCCGGTTGCCGAAACCGAACTCAAATATGCCAATCCCTATCAGCTTTTGGTGGAGGTAATTCTCTCTGCACAGTGTACCGATAAGCGCGTAAATCAGATTACTCCCCCATTCTTCGAAAGATTCCCAACGGCAGATTCTCTTGCTATTGCCCCCCAGGAAGAAGTGTTTAGTTTAATAAGAAGTTGCTCCTACCCCAACAATAAATCGAAGAATCTTTTGGGCATGGCTCAAATGCTGATTGGCGAATTTGATGGTGTAGTGCCTTCAGAAGTAGAGCAGCTTACTAAGTTGCCGGGTGTTGGGCGCAAAACTGCCAATGTGATAGCTTCGGTGGTTTACGATAAGCCTGCTTTGGCCGTTGACACCCATGTATTTAGAGTATCGGCAAGGTTGGGTCTTACCAAAGCAGCAAAAACCCCACTCGAAACAGAAAAGCAATTGCTGAAGCACATTCCAAAGCAGCAAGTTGCAGTAGCCCATCATTGGCTTATACTCCACGGACGATATGTTTGCACGGCTCGAAAACCCAAATGCACGGAATGTCCGTTTACTGAGGTTTGTGTTTACTACGCTAATCAAATAAAGGAGCAGGTCAATCCGTAAACAATTGTTTCAGCAAATGTTTCTGCATGAAGTTGCTCGAAGTACATCTGAAAATGGTGCAGGATGGAAATCCGAAGAATAGTTTGCCGCGAAGTAGCATGAGAAGACGCAAAACCACCTTTGAAACATTTTGGCGGGATAAATTGTTTCTTGTATCAGCAACAAACTTTAAATCACCATGACACCATTAAAACCCGGCGACAAAGCCCCCGTGTTCTCTGAGAAAGACCAAAATGGGAATACTATTTCTCTGTCCGATTTTGTCGGTCATAAATTGGTTTTGTATTTCTACCCAAAGGATAGCACTCCGGGCTGCACTGCACAAGCCTGCAACCTGCGCGACAACTACCAAACCCTGCTCCAAAAAGGATACAAAGTGGTGGGCGTAAGCGCCGATAGCGAGAAATCGCACAAGAAGTTTATTGAGAAATACAACCTTCCTTTCCCTTTGATTGCCGATACAGAAAAGCAGGTTTCAAAAGCTTATGGCGTTTGGGGAGCTAAGAAGTTTATGGGTAGAATTTTTGATGGCATAACTCGAACCACATTCGTAATTGACCAAGAAGGTATCATTGCCGAAGTAATTCAAAAGGTAGATACAACAAACCATACCACCCAACTTCTGGGAGATTAACTCTGCAAACCAAATCTGAAATTCCTTAAAAAAGTTTACTTGCTACACCTTGGTCTATGAGTGGCAATCGATACTTTTTCACTATTTTTGCCCCCTATGGTAAAAAAAGTAGGATATTTCGCCAGGAGAAGGATTCTGAAGAATGCCAATTTTCTCGATCTTTCGCCACTCGCCCTGTTTGGTCATGAGCTGGATACCCAAGGTAATGTAGTAATACTTATTCCGCGTTTTCAAGGATTTTTATTTAGCCGCATTCTTCAACCCAGGCTTAAGAATCCTTACATAAAATTGGAGTTAGACGACTTGGGCACAGCTACTTGGCTTTTGCTCAACGGTAAAACTTCGGTGCGAGATATTTGCAAAGCATTGCGGCAGCAAAAAGGCAGCGCAGCCGAGCCGGTAGAAGATAGGGTTACTCGGTTTCTATCGCAGCTATACGCCCAAAAACTCATAGTATTTACAGAAATTTTGAAACACAATTATAATGACTAAAGCATTAGGCAGCCTTCAACCCGCATCTTTATGGAGCATATTCGAAGATTTTTGCAATATTCCCCATATCTCTAAACATGAAGCCCGCATTGTGGAATATGTATGTAAGTATGCCCAAAATCTTGGATTAGAGTATTTTGTAGATCAGGCAGGCAATGTAGTTATCCGCAAAGAAGCTACTCCGGGTATGGGAAATCGCATGGGTATCATTTTGCAGGGACATTTGGATATGGTAGCCCAAAAGAACAACGACACCGTTCACGATTTTCTACAACAACCCATACGCCCTTTTGTGGATGGCGATTGGGTGAAAGCCCACGGCACTACCTTGGGTGCAGATAATGGAATTGGTGCTGCAGCTGCATTGGCTGCATTGGCAGAACCCAATTTGCAGCATGGCCCCTTGGAAATACTGCTTACTATTGAAGAAGAAACCGGGCTTACCGGTGCAAAGAAACTTCAACCCGGAATGTTGAAGGGCGATATTCTCATCAATCTCGATTCCGAAGATGAAGGTGAATTATACATCGGTTGTGCAGGCGGTATTGATACAGTTGCCCAATTCACTTTCCAACAGGAGCCTATGCCGATGGGACATATTTCGTACCAAGTGGAGGTTAAAGGATTAAAGGGTGGCCATTCGGGGCTAGATATCCACCTGGGAAGAGGCAATGCTATCAAATCTCTCAACCGATTGCTATGGGAATTGAGCAGATCTATGAATTTACGAATTGCATCATTCAATGGTGGTTCGCTTCGCAATGCTATTCCGCGCGAAGCAGCGGCCGTAGTTGCAATCCCCAAAGAGTTTGCCGATGCATTCGAGAGCAGGGTTGCGAAATTTGAGTCCATCATTAAAAATGAATTGGGAGCAGTAGAACCCAATTTCATTCTTAGAGCAATGCGGGTGGAAAATCCCACTTTCGTGATAGACAACACATCTGCATCAAATCTCCTGAATGCCGTATATGCTTGCCCCAATGGTGCAATGCGTATGGTGAGCGAAATGCCCGAAGTGGTAGAAACAAGCACCAACTTGGCCATAGTAAAATGTGAGAACGGAAGCATTGAGGTTTCATCGTTGCAACGCAGCTCGGTGGACTCTGCAAAGGACGATCTTGCCAATATGCTTAGGGCAGTGTTTGAGATGGCCAATGCCCAAGTGGTGCAATCCGGCTCGTATCCGGGCTGGAAGCCAAACCTAAAATCGCCTATTCTGAAAGCAATGAAGGAAGTTTATAGAAACAAGTTTGGAAAAACTCCGGAGCAAAAAGTCATACACGCCGGTTTGGAGTGTGGCATCATTAGCGGAGTCTATCCCAATCTCGACCTTATTTCGTTTGGGCCAACTATCAAAAACCCCCACTCTCCCGACGAGATGGTTAATATCCCTTCGGTAGAATTGTTCTACGACTTTTTATTAGAAACATTACAACAAGCTCCTGTAAAGTATTGAGACAACAGAAAGATTGCAGGCAAATTGAACGAAAAAAACATTGGTTTTTGTGTGCGAAAATTTTCAAAAAAGCCATTGTTGGAAAATTTTTTTGTCTATCTTTGCAGTCCCGAAAAAATGGGGTTTAGGTAATTGGGGTTAGGGGCAGATGCAGATTGCAGTATTAGAAAGAAGCAAAGAAAATACATAGAACCATGAAGAGAACATTTCAACCTTCGGTAAGAAAAAGAAAGAACAAGCACGGATTCAGAAGCCGCATGGCTACTAAGAATGGTCGCAGGGTACTTGCAGCCCGTCGCGCAAAAGGTCGCGTTAGGCTCACCGTTTCTGACGAGAAAACCCACAAATAGGATTTTTTCTTAAAAAAATTTCTACAATTAGGCTGTACCTGCAATGATATGGCCTCTTTTGTTTGCATACCTTTGAATCAAAAATCTACAATCTGTTAAAATAAATTTCAAAAACCATGTTGTTGCAAATATTATCATTGATCGCCGGATTAGTGCTTCTGTATTTTGGAGCTACTTTTCTAATAAAAGGAGCCGTTTCAATTGCACTGCGAGCGGGCATTTCAGTATTGGTTGTTGGACTTACGGTAGTTGCTTATGGCACAAGTATGCCCGAAATGGTGGTTAGCACTATGGCTTCGATAGGTAATCAAGGAGATATAGCCATCGGCAATGTTGTGGGGTCAAATATTTTCAATATTGGCTTCATTTTGGGTATTTGCGCACTTATACTTCCCCTTCGTGTCAATCTCAATGTGTTGCGATTCGATACTCCGGTAATGCTATTTGTTGCCGCACTTTTTTTCTTGTTGTTCTACGATTTGCAAATAAGCAGATGGGAGGCAATTCTGCTCTTCGCTTTGGCAATCACATACACTGTTTTTAATGTAATTAAATCGCGCAAAGAAAGCCAAAAAGCCGAGACTGCAGACATTGACGCTTCTATGCCTGCCAAATCAAAATCGGTGGTTATAGATCTGGGTTTTGTTGCATTAGGTATTGGTGTGTTGGTAGGTGGTTCCTACTTGCTGGTAAATGGGGCAACAGCAATAGCCAAAGCATTTGGTGCTAGCGAAGCTTTTATTGGTCTAACCATAGTTGCAGCCGGCACAAGTCTGCCCGAACTGGCTACCTCGATTGTAGCAGCCATTCGCAAACAAAGCGATATTGCTATTGGCAATGTGGTTGGCTCCAATATTTTTAACATTGTAGCAATTTTAGGCATCTCAGGGATAATTCATCCTTTGGAGGCACCAGGTATAAACACCATAGATATTTTGGTAATGATTGGTTTTTCTGCCATTCTGATACCCATGATGAAATCGGGCCTTAGAATCGGTCGTCGCGAAGGTGCAATTATTTTAATCGCATATATTGCCTATGTGGTGTATCTTTCAATGGCGATGCAGCCCTAACCTATTGCTGGGGATATTGCGGCAAAACATTGATTTGTTCTAAAAAATCTTTGTACACATAATCCCAAAATCGCCCTATGCAAAGCGCAAGACGGGTTGTGGGTGCATTGCTCAGCATAAATGCACAAAAGCATTGATTAATAATTCATACCTTTGGCGAGTTTTTTACGCAACGGCTTCGGAAAGATAAAATACTTTTTACCATGCTTGAATTTATCGCCATTTTGGTTTTGGTTTACATTGCTTTTCGGCTTTTAGCAAGGTTAGTCTTGCCCTTATTGTTGAAACGATACCTTGGCAAATTCAAGCAACGATTCTATGAGCAAAATCCGCCGCATACTTCGCAGCAGGGAACACGCAAAGGGAATGTTTCTATAAATTTTGGCGGCAGAAAAGCCAAAACCGAATCGGACAACCTTGGGGAATATACCGACTTTGAAGAAGTTAAAGAAAAATAGCCCATTTCTTCAAATTTGTATTACATAATGTTTATATGTGATGTCATTGGGAATCATAATTTAAACTCAGCACGCATTCATTACCAAATCGAAGCTGGCAATTTGTTGAAGTTTTTGAAAAGTTGAAACGATGAAAAAAATTAAGATTGATTGGAAAATGTTAATGCCCTACTTGGTGGCAACATTTTTGTTTTTGCTAATGTCGTTGGTTTATGTGTACCCTATTTTGCAGGGCAGGCAGTTGTTGCAACCCGACATTGTTAAGTTTTTGGGGATGGCTAATGAGATTGCCAATTTCCGAGATGCTACCGGGCAAGAAGCACTATGGACAAACTCCATGTTTGGCGGGATGCCTGCTTTTCAAATTTCAGTCCTTTGGAAATACAATATTTCCAATTTTTTTCACAACCTTTTTACCTTGTGGCTACCCCACCCTGCCGACATGATTTTTCTGTACTTTGCAGGGTTTTTTCTTTTTCTGATTTTGTTAAAGGTAAATCCCTGGTTAGCTTTAGCAGGTGCAGTGGCATTTACATTCTCTTCATACCATTTTATTATCATACAAGCCGGTCATAACTCCAAAGCGGTTGCAATTGCCTATATGGCACCGGTGCTTGGGTCAATCATCTATGCATTCAGGGGCAAATTATTGCTTGGTGGAATATTGTTTGCCATGTTTATGGGCTTGAAGATATTTGCCAACCACTATCAAATTACTTACTACTTAGGGCTAATTGTGTTGTTCTATGGCATCTTCGAACTTGCTGAGCACATTAAGCAAAAGAAACTCCTGCATTTTATGAAAGTTGTTGGAGTATTGGTTGCTGGTTTGGTAGTAGCCTTGGGTATGAACTTTGGAAAACTATGGGCTACATACACCTACGCCGAAGAAACCATGCGAGGCGGCTCCGAGCTTACCATAAACGATAGGGAAGCCACCGAAGGGCTTACTATTGACTATATTACACAATGGAGTTACGGAAGGGGCGAAACCCTTACTCTTCTCATTCCCAATGCCAAAGGAGGAGCAACCGGAAATATAGCTGCTAATCCCAATGCACTCGATGCTGTTGATGGTCAGTTTCGTGATTTTGTTGGACAACAAAACCACTATTGGGGCGACCAGCCATTTACATCCGGACCAGTTTATGTTGGTGCTGTTGTGGTGTTCCTTTTTGTATTTGCATTGTTCTATGTTAAAGGCTCTTTGAAATGGGGTTTGCTATTAGCAGCGATTCTTGCAATAATGCTTTCGTGGGGTAGAAACTTCATGCCACTAACGAGTTTCTTTGTGGATTTTGTTCCGTTATACAGCAGCTTTAGAGCCGTTTCCATGATTTTGGTAGTGGTAGAATTGATAATACCAGCACTGGCGTTTATTGGGTTGCAACAATTTATTCAGCAAGGGCATAAGTTAACATTCAAAAGCAAGTCATTCCTTACAGCCTTGGGGCTTTCTGCCGGTATTGCTTTTTTCTTCTATTTAGTGCCCGGTGCTATTTTTAATTTCACCAGCAATATCGAAGCGGATTTTTTTGCTGCCCAGCTAAGAATGAACCCTGGCGCAGCAGACCAAATCAACACCTTCTTAAACAATCTCGAAGCCGCTCGCATTGCCATTTTCCGTGCAGATGCCATGCGCAGCACACTTTTTGCTCTTGCCGCAGGTGCATTGATGCTTTTGTTTGCATACAAGAAAGTATCGCAAAATGCCTTTATTGCTATCCTTGTAGTACTGCTCTTGCTCGATATGTGGTCCATAAACCGCAGGTACCTAAATAGCAGCCATTTTGTGAGTCCACGGCAGGTGGAGCAACCCTTCCGACCCACTCAAGCAAACTTGCAAATAATGCAGGACACCGATCTGCATTTCCGAGTTTTCAACACCACTGTGAATGCATTCAATGAATCATCTACATCCTATTTCCATAGCTCCATAGGTGGGTATCACGGTGCAAAATTGCAGAGATACCAAGACCTCATAGATTTTCATCTGATGCAGAAAAGTCCTAATGTGCTAAATATGCTCAACACCAAATACCTTATTGTACCAGGTGAAGACAATCTGCCGATTGCCCAACTAAATGAATCGGCACTGGGAAATGCCTGGTTTGTGGGGAGCTACCGAATTGTGGCCAATGCCGATGAAGAAATTCAAGCACTGCATGATTTTGATCCATTGCAAACAGCTCTTATTGACCAAAGATTTTTAAACTTTGTTGAAAACAAAACCTTTGAAAGCGATACCCTTGCTTCCATCCAATTGATGGAATATGCCCCCAACCGACTCAGATACCAGTACGAAACAGCCACCCAACAAATTGCAGTTTTTTCTGAGATCTATTATCCCAATGGATGGATTGCAACCATCAACGGGGAGCAAGTGGAGCATTTTAGGGTAAACTATGTGCTTCGCGCATTAGTAGTTCCGGCGGGTAGCGGTGAGATAGTTTTTGTATTCCGCCCGGAAGCATACTTTACAGGGCGCAAAGTATCGTTTGCATTTAGCGCACTTCTATTGTTGCTCATGGTTTTGTATGGCGCGTACTACTATAAACAAAAAACTGTGAAGCCTTTCGGAAAGAGCTAAAAGTAAAATTTTGCCGGTGAAGAAAGTCCTTATTATTACCTACTATTGGCCGCCAAGTGGTGGAGCGGGCGTGCAGCGTTGGCTTAAGTTTGCCAAATATCTGCGCCACTTTGGATGGGAACCGATAATCTATACCCCTCTTAACCCAGAGTATCCAAGTGTGGATAATAGTTTGGAAAAGGATATTCCTCAAAATATTACCGTTCTAAAGAATTCCATTTGGGAGCCATATTTGCTTTATAAATGGTTTAGCGGCATCAAAGGCAATGAGCGTGTTCAGGCAGGCTTTATCAGCGAGAAAAAGCGTCCGGGTTTAGCCCAAAAGATTTCGGCATGGGTTAGGGGCAATCTTTTTATCCCCGATGCAAGGTGTTTTTGGATTAATCCATCGGTAAAGTTCTTAACAAGGTGGCTGAATTACAACAAGGTAGATGCCATAGTCTCTACCGGACCACCCCATACAATGCACCTCATTGCACTGGGATTGAAGAAGAAATTGGGGTTGCCTTGGTTGGCAGATTTTCGCGATCCATGGACACAAATTGATTTCTACCCAAAGCTAATGCTCACCCCTTGGGCAGACCAAGTGCACAAGAAATTAGAAAAAGAAGTCTTAGTTTCTGCCAACCAAGTTGTTACGGTCAGCCCGACTTGCGCAAGCGACCTAACCGACATTTGCAAGCGAGCAATTAGTGTGATTACAAACGGATACGATAGCGAAGATTTCAAGGATTTGCCTGTTTTTTCCTACGATAGTTTTAGCATTACGCACTTAGGCTCGCTAAATTCCGACCGCAACCCAGAACTTCTCTGGAAAGCACTTGCCCAACTTTCGTCAAGCGATGCCTTCTTTTCATCCAATTTATCTATTCAGCTCATAGGCAAAACAGATATTTCTGTAATAGATTCCTTAGAAGAATATGGGGTTACAAAATTTTTATCCAAAACCGACTACCTACCCCACGATGTTGCTTTAAAGAAAGCATCACAATCTGCATTGCTGTTGCTTGCCCTCAACAATACGCCCAATGTTATGGGAATCACCACCGGAAAAATTTTTGAATATCTGGCATTGCAACGACCCATTTTAGTTGTTGGACCGGAAAATGGAGATGCCGCAACTATCATAGATCAGTCGCTTTGCGGCAAAGTGGTGGGATTTGAAAATTTCGACAAGATGGTACAAGTGCTGCTCGAATGGAAACAAGATTTTCTTAATAGAAAAATGGAGTTAAACTCTGCATCAAACGACCAATACTCGCGTAGGCATCTCACACAACAATTAGCAAAAATTATGGATAATATGGTATGCTAAGAGCAACATTCTGTTGCGTCTGCCTTTTGACAGAGCAAGTTTAGCTGCTAATTCTTCCGTCGAGAGATTTTTGCACACCAATGCAATTCATTACCGAAGAGAAGTCCTTTTCACTTTCTGCAATAATCCACAACTTATCGCCTGCAAGCAATTCGGTGCTTCCGTTTGGTGTTATAAGCTGCTCACCTCGCTTTATTAAAACTATTAATGCCGTTTTAGGAAAATTAAGGTCAATTATTTGCCTTTTGGCCGATTTGCAGTCGGGAGCAATTACTACCTCAAACAAATCCTTCTTTATCTGATCCACCAATTCCTTTTCTATGGGATAGTCACCGGGTGAAGCTGTTTTATCTTCTACACCCAAAAGTTTAGCAGCAAGAGTAAGGGTAGTTCCCTGCAGTGCCACCGAAGCGAAAACCACAAAGAAAACTAAATGAAAAATGAGATCGGCCTTTTCGACGCCATAAACCATAGGTAGCGTAGCAAAAACAATGGGAACTGCCCCCCTTAATCCCACCCAAGAGATAAATATTTTTTGGCGTATGGAGAAGCCCGAAAAAGCCAAACTTGCAAAAACACTCACTGGCCTGGCGATAAAAATAAGGATGGCAGCAATGAGCATACCAGTGCCAACCACTGGCACTATTTGGGTGGGGAAAACTAACAAGCCCAAAAATATGAACATAGATATTTGGCTAATCCAGGCTATCCCATCAAAGAATTTAATGACCGATTTTTTGTGAATGAAATTGTGATTCCCCAAAATTAAGCCTGCAAGATATACAGACAGGAAGCCGTTGCCATGCAAGAAGTCGGATGCTGAGAAGGTAAAAACCATCAGTGCTAGGCTAAGTACTGGATACAAGCCCTCTACTTCAAGTTTTAAGCGGTTGATTAGCAGCACCATCACTTTTCCCATTACCACACCTGCAATAGTGCCCACAATCATTTGCTTTGCAAATTGGTATAAGACTGAAACACCTGCTTCTGCTGGATTCAAGTGTAGAGCTACCAAGGTTACCGTTAGGAAATAAGCCATGGGATCGTTGCTCCCCGATTCTAATTCGAGTAATGGACGAATGTTGCCTTTCAATCCTGTTTTGCGCGAACGCAAGATGGAAAACACAGCGGCGGCATCCGTAGAACTTATTATGGAACCTATCAACAATCCTGTGAGCAGCGTGAACCCCAAGAAAAGGTGTAGCAGCAAACCTACAGTTAAAGTAGAGAGAATTACTCCAATGGTGCTAAGAATTATTCCCTGCCATTTTACAACCTTTATACTCTCAATCCTTGTGTCGAGCCCACCGCTAAAAAGAATTATGGCAAGCACAAGTGAACCAATCCATTGGGTAAGTTTTGGATCGTTGAAGGGAATTCCCAACAGGCCATCGGAACCGGAGAGCATTCCTATACCAAGAAAAATTATTAGCACAGGAATACCCGTTCTAAAACTGACTTTGCTTGAGACCACAGCTGCCAGCACAAGAATAGAACCATACAATAAAAGGTGCTCCATAGCAGAAATATTATTGTTAAAAGGATTACGATTTAATCGAAAATCCTAAGTTGATGCTAAAGATACTGACAAATTCACAACTTGCATAACTCCCCAACTGGCAAAAAGTGTTGTAGCATCTTTAAATCATGGCTTCTATGCACAAATCAGGTAGTTTTCTTCCCATTTACTGCTTTTTACAGGCATTGACCGTTGAAATGCAATTTGGCCAACGATGATTGGCATAAACGAAAAATGCCGCCCATAATCAATTTACAGACGGCATTTCCTTAGAGTTCTTATTGCCTAATTAGGCTCAAATTGCAGTTGGTGCAATTGTGTGTTTTCTGAAACCTTTTTCAACAAAAAATATACCCGATAGGCTTGTCCTTGGCGGGTTTGCATTATGCCTATGGCATAGGATGAGCCATCGCGCGAGGTACCCTGATGCGAAACCAAAAAAGAAGTAGGCGTGTTTCTGGAAAAGAAATTTCGAATAATTACCTCTGCCTGTGCCTTGCTAAAGGTTCCTTCGCTATCTGGCAAGGTAAGGTCAATATTTTGACTAAAAAAGTTAGCCAATTCACGAGAATTGCCCGTTCTTACTGCTTGAGAAACTTCCTGAGTGAGATTGTCAGACTGGAAGTAATTCGCTGAACTGTTTAAAGATAGTATCAGGCTAAATACTATTAAGGAAATTATTGTTCTGTTCATCGTATCTTTACAAATCAAAAAATTATACAGCAAAAACTACGCCAAAATGCCTTAGCGTGCTAACTTTCGATTCTTATTGCAAATATAGCAATTTCAATTAATATGCAT
>DMJL01000079.1 GCA_003451785.1 Bacteroidales bacterium | reverse complement strand
GTTATCATCCCGCAAAACGACCTCTCGGGATCGGCAACCACATAAGGGGTTTTCTTAACATCGTGCACCCTCGAAAACTCAAACACATTGCTGTGCATGGAGATTACAAGCATATCGGATGCAAAAACCAACTCCAACTCACGCAAATCTTTGTCTTTGTATTCAATTTTAAGGTCAAACCCTTCCTGATCCAATCGTTTTTGGGTTTGCTCCATCACGCTCGCCGCTTCGGCTTTCAAATCCTGAAACACTTCTAATGCGGCTTTGTAAACTCTGTTTTTTAAGTACGACTTGCCTGTAAGTTTTTTATATAAAGCATCGTTGGCTTCCATCATTGCCTGAGAATTAAAGGTATTATTCGAATATAAACGAAATCATAACATTTTTTGAATTCAACCTTCGTATGGGGTCGTAGAATATAGGCCCGCGAGTGCCCATAAGTTGCAGATCGCGCAACCCAAATGCAGCTTTTATCTCTACCGACAACCTGAAAAAGTGAAAATAATGGTCAATACCTGCCCCAAGTTCGTAATGCCAATCGTTTCGACGAGTGCGCAAAAAAATCATATCTTCGCCGGCTTCGTCTTTGAATTGGTTGGATGCCAAATCGGTGCTAAACTTCACTCCTGCAAGCAAATACGCCCTTATGTTATCCATTCGTTGCGATTTGAATTTTAGATGCAATGGAAATTCAATGTTTGTAACCTCCAAGGGCTGGGAGAGGGTTGAGTTGTCTGAGAATCTATAAACTATATTCCTATCCCCAAAAGAAAGTGTTGGCACAAACCTAAGATCCAACATATCGGCGAGTTTTAGCGTGGAAGATATTCCAATATGAAAGCCCTGCTCCTGCCGAGTGCGAATGCCCATTAAATTACCATAAGTACTCTGAATGCGCTGGTTGATAATGGCAAGGGAATCAGTCCCATAATTGCTTAGTGAAAAATCCATTGTGTTCAATCCCAAAACAAACCCAAAATTGAAGGGCAAATAGTCGTAATGGGGTAGGTTTCTGATTATAGAGTTTCGTCGTTGACCAAAAGAAGATTGTGCAATCGTTATTAATACGATTACAAAAAACACCCAAAGAAATCGCGCTTTAATCAGTTTCACCGTGATAGTTTAATATATATTGCCTGTTTATAACGGCTACCTCGCTAAGTTATTGTAATCAGGGTGCAAGTCTAAGAATCGCCCAATTGCCGGCATCCAAGATGTAAACCACACGATCGTGAAGCCTGTTGGTGCGTCCTTGCCAGAACTCAATAGCAGTGGGCCGCAGCCTATATCCACCCCAATGCAGAGGCATTTCTACTGTTTTGCCTTCAAATTTTTGTTCAGCATCCCGAAACAATGCATCCAAGAAATCGCGGTCGGGGATAAAAGTGCTTTGTGGGGAAGCTACGGCTCCAAGCTGGCTGGCTCGTGGTCTTTGATGAAAGTATTCTTTAGACTCATCAACGGTTAGTTTTTCAACTATGCCATCCACGCGCAACTGTCGCTGAAGCTCAAGCCAATTGAATACAACACTTGCATAGGGATTTTGCTCCAATTGCCTTCCCTTTAGGCTTTGATAATTGGTGAAAAATACAAGTCCTTTTTCATCAACCTCCTTGAGTAGCACAACTCTGGCACTGGGTATGCCCTGCAAGTCGGCAGTAGCAAGAGTCATGGCATTGGGTTCGGGCAATTTTGCATCCATTGCCTGCTGGAGCCATAACGCAATTTGCTTGAATGGGTTGGCAAGCACTTCCTTTTCATCGAGGGTCATAGAAGTGTAATCCTCCCTTAGGGATTTTAAGTCTTTGATGGTTTTCATTTTCTCAACAACTAAGTTCTTCCGTTGCCTGATTTATCAATTCTTGTCGGTTTATTGGCACCACTCCGGCATGCTCACACACAATGCCTCCGGCAATGTTTGCTAACCATGCTGCCACAGCAAGGGAAGCACCCGAAGCAAGGGATAATGCAGCAACGCTCACTACCGTATCGCCTGCCCCCGACACATCAGAAATATTTCGCACCTGCGCCGCAAAGTGCCCATATTCCATTTGTCCATCATTACCCTGCTGACAAAAATAAATTCCTTTATCCGATAATGTAGCAAGTATCATGGGTGCATTGAGTTGCTGGCAGAGCAAACTGCAAGCTGCATGAAGTTTCTCAGGGGTGTTAGGTTCTTCTTCCAATTTAAGCCCTTCTCGCAGTTCTTTGAGGTTGGGCTTGAAAAGGGTAACTCCTTTGTAGTGCATAAAATTTTTCTTCTTGGGATCTACCACAATCGGAATACGATGCGCCTTTGCCAATTCTACCACCGCATCAATCAGTTTTGGGGTAATTACTCCCTTATCATAGTCTTCAAAGACAATTACCTGCACTTCGCCGGATTCAATCCATTTGGAAATTTTTGCAAGGAGCTGCTGTGTTTCTTCTGGCAAAATGTCTTCTTCGCTTTCTTCATCCACACGCAGCAGTTGGGTGTTGTTGCCCATGATTCTAAACTTCACGGTAGTAAGCCTATGGTTGCTCAATACTACGCCATCCGAAATTATCTGATTTTCGCTCATCAATTGCGTAAGTTGCTGCCCCTTGGGGTCGTTTCCCACCACCGAACAGATTATGGGTATAGCTCCCAGACTCTGTATATTGAGAGCCACATTGGCAGCCCCACCCAAACGGTTTTCGCGCTTTTTAACCGCAACAACCGGCACAGGTGCCTCCGGCGAAATCCTATCTACCTTGCCCCATAAATACGAATCGAGCATAACATCGCCAATAATTAAAACCTTTTGATTTTTAAACCCATCAATTAGGCTTAAAATGCCTTCTACATCAGTATTCCCCAAAGCCGTTGGTGTGTGTATCATTCGAAAAATAAATTGGAATAGAATTCTTTCCTGTTTCTAATGCAATTCCATCGTCATACTTATTTGTTCAAGCAAAAATGCACCTTTTTGATTGTTGATAGTTTGCTAAACCATGGCGTTTAGGCATTTTAAAATCCTATTCAAAAAGCCCTTTTTATGCCATTTATGAAAATTGGTAGCGATGGCAGAACTTCACAATAGTATTGTACATTCTGAGCAATAGCGTGCAAGCAGCAAAGTTTTTTTAAAATTATCAAATTACCTGTTTTAAAGCCATTGAAGCCAACAAAGGGCATAATAATACAGCAAAATTCATTGAACTTCAATTGCATCAACTTTATTTTAACCTTGCAAGGCACTCTTTAATGCGTTTTACAGCTTCGATAATAAGCTGATTGCTTGTGGCATAAGAAATACGAATACAATCTTTATCGCCAAAAGCATCTCCTGCTACTGTAGCCACTTGAGCCTTCTCCAAAAGATACATGCACAGATCCGGAGCATCCTTTATATGGTAGTCGCCATCGGATTTACCAAAATAGGCTTTCACATTGGGAAACAAATAGAATGCCCCTTCGGGTTTGTTGATGATAAAGCATGGAATGTCTCGCACCAATTCCATCAGCAGGTCGCGCCTTTCTCTAAACTTTTCTAACATGTGAGCTGTTACCGATGGGTTGGCATCCATTGCAGCAATAGTTGCCCTTTGGGTAATAGAACTTGTGCCGGATGTAATCTGCCCTTGCAACTTGGTGCAAGCCTTGGCAATATCTTGATGAGCAGCCAAATACCCCAACCGCCAGCCTGTCATCGCAAACCCCTTGGATACACCATTGATGATCACCACTCTATCGCGAATGGCATCGAAAGCCGCAATGCTTGCATGAACCCCGGAGAAAGTAATGTGCTCATATATCTCATCTGCAATAATGGTAATCTGAGGGTATTTCTCCAAAACCTTGGCCAACTCTTGCAATTCGCTTTCTGTATAAACTGAGCCGGTAGGATTGCACGGGCTTGAATACATAAACACTCGAGTTTTGGGCGTAATTGCAGCTTCCAATTGGTGGGGTTTTATCTTAAAATCGTCTTCAATCCCAGCATACACATACACCGCCTGCCCTTCGGCCAGCTGAACCATATCCCTATAGCTAACCCAATATGGAGCAGCAATAATAACTTCGTCTCCGGGATTCACAAGGCACATCAGCGCATTGTACAATGCTTGTTTGGCTCCTGTAGTAACCACTATCTGCTCTGGAGTGTAGCGCAATTTGTTGTCGCGCTCAAGTTTCTTACAGATACTCTGCCGTAGCTCCAAATACCCATTCACGGGAGTATAAAAAGAGTGATTCTCTTTAATGCCATTAATACCGGCTTCTTTTACAAACTCAGGGGTAAAGAAATCAGGCTCGCCGAGGCTAAGGTTGATAACATCAAATCCACGGGATTTTAGCTCCCTGCTTTTTTGTGCCATTGCCAGAGTTTCGGATTCAGCCAAGCTGTTGATTCTGTTGGATAAGGAAATCATAATGTGTGTATCTTTTTGAGTATTTAAAATATAGGGGTTGCGGCTATAACCATAATGAACCTGTAATTAAACTGACAAATGTAAATCCAAATTCGGCATCTAAGGTTTTTTCAGAACCGATTTCAATTCGTAGTTCAATAATTTTTTTGAATTTCATTCAATGGAGCTTCTACGGTTTTTATAAAAACCACATTGTTGCTAAAGAAGTTTTAATGCTTTGGTAAAGAAAAGGAAGTTGTCATTCCCTCTTCAAAGCCTGCAAAACTTAGTTGTTTTGAAGTTGCAACTCCATGCATTTACCATTTAGCAAAGAGAAATACCAAAGCCGCTGGCAGGCATAATGTACTCCATTCGTTGTAGTGAACTTCCTTTCAACTAACTTTGGGCTTCAAAATTTCAGCACAATGAACCCTGCCCTTGACTCTCTGCTCAATTCGATATTTTTTACTATACCTTCGGTTGTGGTATTTATTACTGCCTATTTTCTGCTCAAGGAGTTTTTTTTCCAGGAGAACAAAAAACGCGAAGTAGATATCCGTTTGGAAAAAGTAAGGATTTCCCTTCCCTTGCGCATCCAAGCCTACGAGAGAATAATTATGTTTTTGGAACGCATATCTCCTGCCAATTTGGTTATGCGGTTGCATCAGCCTAATCTTTCTGCCGAAGAATTTCAAAAAATGTTGGTGCAAAACATTAGAGACGAATACACCCACAATCTTTCGCAACAACTTTTCATCTCTTCAACAGCTTGGGAGATGGTAAAAACAGCCCGCGAAGAAATGATTAGGCAAATAAATATTGCTGCATCTGAACTTAAGGAAGATGCTACATCGGTAGATTTATCTAACAACCTTTTAAGTATGAGTATGGATAAATTTGCCACCCGAAAAGCTCTCGAAATGATAAAGGACGAAGCCAGAAACAACTTTGCCTGATGAATTTAATGGGCAAACGCTTCAATCATTACAGTATCTGAATTGATTCAACAAAGGAAAATGAATATTACATTAAACAACAAGAACGAGACCATTGCCGACTACCACGAAATTAGTGTTTCGGAATTGCTAAAAGTGAAGAATTTCACCTT
>DMJL01000294.1 GCA_003451785.1 Bacteroidales bacterium | reverse complement strand
TGGGTGTGCAACGATGCGAAATTGCTTATGCTTTTCACCTGAATTTATGAAGCTCAAAACTCAGCCCCACCGAAAAACCCACAAAGGCTATTAGTAGCAAGAGTTTGGTGTCGCGTTTGATTTGTTTCAATTGGGTGTGGATTTTGTTGGATATTAATGGAATTTCAGGTTTTGCAAATTCACATCAAAGACAAAAATCAGAGGCGCATCATTTTTAGTGGTGGTTTCAAATATCTCTGCCACTTCGGGGTTATCCTTTCTGAATTCAGCCCATTGCTCGGGAGATAAAGCCTCCTGAACTTTTTTCATCCTTTCAATAAACTGCCATGCATCCATTACTAGGTAAATCTGATTGTTGTGAAAAAACTTGGTAAACCATTCATCAGCAGGATTATATTCAGTGCCTTTGAACAGCACATCATCTATCACCGAATCAACTATAATTGTCCTCTTCAACTCCTTTGAGTAAATAGCCCACATATACTTTACTCGCATAAAGCACTTAAAGCCAAACCAAACATGTCCATCGTCCTCAAAATATACAGCGATTCTTCCGGCAAAAGGATTACCCCTTAAGGCCATTTCAAATTCCATAATATCGGAGAATTGCCTTTGAAAGAACTCTTCAGGAATCGATCGCTGACCAAAATCAATTTGATAAACCGGCTCCTTACGCAATGTATTTCTGTCAACCCTAAGACTGTATATATTGTTGCTATATACCCACAAAAATCGAAGATTGCCGTTGTAGAAGAAAAAATTCCTGTCCATTACATTCAGGAATAATCGTTCAGGGTCTAATTCCATCACAGCATCAACCATGTTGAAGTTGCTATCGTAAAGAAACAACCTCATGTTTTGCTCAGAAGGCATCATTCCTGTATAGACAATCACCTTTCCATTTATCCCCACAAAAGACTGACCCCACATTCCCATAGGAAATTCGTTTATAAATCTACCATCATGGTCATACCTAATGATTTTTTGACCGGATCTGTCAAGTACCCTAATATACCTTTCATTGATAGTTGCCCCTGCAACCGACAAATATTCACCTGGGCCTCTGCCAAAATGACCAACTTGCTTCTTAAAGGTGCCATCATCTGAGAAAACTATTAAACCTTGGTTAGTTGTTGCCAATAGATAGCCATTGGGAATAAAATTAAGGTCATCAACTATTCCCAAATTTTCATCGGGTGGGTTTTGAAGTCGAATAATGCGATCTAACGACATGATATCTAAACGATTGATGCGAATTGCCTTATCAGGATCGACTTGAATAATGGCAACCGCTTCGTTTTGAGAATTTGGAGCCTTACAGGAAAATGCTAAAAAAATAACTAATGGAAATAATAGTAGTCTTTTCATGCTGAGTGTTTGATTGAAGGTTTGCCAACAATTAGAACCGGTTATATTCATTTATATTGTATGTTTTAGCAAATATGGATGTTTTGATGGTTTTCAATGGATGCTGTATTGGCATCAAAGGCTATCACCAAATCTGCTGAAGGAATTATTGATTGTTTTATGTTTTCTTGGTGATTTTCGCATAGCGATATTCTCGCAATATGCAGTATTAACCAAAACCATTCTGATGTATTCAAATGAAAAATTCCCGAAATGTAGTTTGAAGGTTAGGAGAGTTAGCCTCAGCATCGTGTGAGCTTTTGTTTTTTATCAGAACTCAGTTGACAAATCGGAGACCATTTTGGTTTCCCCAAATCTATATAAGAGTTAACAAAACCTATTGTTGACTAATTGAGAATGGAGGAAAGGTCATACTTTAAAAGAACGCTTGGGTCGCTCATAGGAATTGCCACAAGAGTTTTATCATCTGGCGATACTGCAAAAGCGAAAATGCTTTTGTCGAGGACGAGCCGTTTAACCGGGTTGCCTTCCCAGTCGAAAACATGTATTTCATTAGTAAAATCCGTTATTTTAAACCCATCTCGTATTATGTTGGGTTGTATTTCAAGCAAACTCCTGCCAGCGTAGGAGGCGTAAATAAACCTGTTGGTAGCATGTGAAACAAAGTAATTGGTTGTGGTGCTCATCTTTTCTTCTGGAGTAGCATTCACATCTATTGCGGAGTACGGAAAATCTTGATTGTTATTGAATCTAACCTCCCTCTTTAGACTTCCATTGTTGGAATTGAATATTCTAAGTATGGGGAAATAGTGGTACAAAACGGCGAATAACTCCCCATCTGGTCGGATAGACAAGGATTTTGTGCCAAGCAAGTAGTCTTTTTCATTGATGCTTAGCTCTCTACCAACATTAGGGAAATTCGGGCCAAAATCAACTATAGCACAATCATCTGTTGATATTTTAACAAACTCACTGCTTTGCGCGTTTTGTGAAAAGCCCAAAAGATCATCACCCAATGGAAAGGTAAGACCGCTAAATGCATCGCAGTTTTGGGAAAATCCCACAGGGATTAGCTCATCCTTGCCCGGTTGGTATTTCACGGTTTTTATTCCCGAATGGGTTCGATACCAAAACTTGTTTTCTTCCATAGCATTGGAAATAAAAAAAACCGATACTTCTTCCGAAGGTCCCCGCCCCCTTCTTATACTTCGGTTTATTAAATCAAAGTCATCTAAGGTGAAAAAGCTCAAAAAATAGTCGCCGGATATGTCCAAAACAACAAGAGCACTATCAAGAAACACCATACCTGAAGGATACAATGTGGGACTCTCAATGTTAATGGGTTTATGCGATAATTCTACGGTAACTGGGAAGGCAGTAAATAAATGATATTCATTGGGTTTTCGGCATTGAGTAAGAAAAAGAACGATTAATGCCAAGGCTGATAATAAGAAGTACCGTTTCATTGTATGTCTTTTGATTAATAATTTGCTTGGATGGCTACCTTTAAGTTTCAAGGATTTTAAATAAACCTTGTAAAATTCACAAAATGCTTTATCAGATTATTAGTCTTTTGGATGTTTAATGATATTAAACTACGGAAATTTTTTGCCCAAAACCTGACTTCACTTATCTGTGAAGGTCAAGTTTATAGGCTATGAAAACCGAAACAAAGTAATCGATTTTTCTGATAGATTATGAAATGAGATGCAAATTAGAATATAAAAACCGAAAAATGGTTAGAAACTTTACACCAAAGCTCAACCATTCTCTATATTATGGCAAGCATGTACTTTGGCTCCAATAGCTCGGCTTTCCATTATAAACCGGAGCGCAAGTGGTGCATGACCTAAAGCTATCCCCAAATCGGAAAGTACCACTTGTGTAGCAAATAAATCCACCACCATCACCTTCTGGTCTTATGGTGTCTTGCCCAAAGACAAACACATTATTCCCAATCAACAACATCGCCCCAGCGGCGAAGGCAAGCAACAAAAGGTTTTTTCTTAAAGTTTTCATAAAAAAGTTTTTTAGAAAGTCATTTTTTTAAGCATTTAATCATTTCAACAGCCCGGTTTATCCTTTCACGGGCGCAGTGTTGCAAACTGCCGGTAGTTCATTTTTTTATGTACTTTTGCTGCCAAACCTCCTTTCTT
>DMJL01000208.1 GCA_003451785.1 Bacteroidales bacterium | reverse complement strand
GCTGATAATGCTTTGGGTAATCCTCTTTTCTCAAACCAGCCAGAAAGTGGAGTTATCAGCACGGCCAACAATCCCGAAACAAGCAATGGAACCAATACCGATTTGGCGGTTATCATTACAAAAACTACCAGTACTATGCCCAAAAGAATTGTAACAAGCTTAGCGTATAATGGGAGTTTTACATTCATATTGTAGGGTTTTTTTGTTAATGAAATAAAGGTGGGCGTTTTGTGTGATGCTTTGTATGTTGTTGCCATTTATCAGCTAATACAACCAGATAGCCCTCTTCAAAGAGATTTCCGATAAAGGAGATGCTTGTTGGGCTACCATTGGCATCAAATCCATTGGGGGCTACTAAGCTGGGATGGCCGGTAAGATTTGTAGCCAACAATTGGTTTCCACCAAAGGATGGTACAACTATCACATCGTAATTTTGCATTATGGTGTGCAATTGTTCAATCAATTTGCTTCTTATTCGGTTGGCGTTTATGTATTCCACTGCTGGAATAAACCGAGCTGCTCTAAAAATGTTTGGCCAAGCATTAGCACCCTGAGAAACCAATAGTGAGTCTCTACCGGATAAGGTAATTTGGTCGAAAGCCGCTGCAGCCTCTGCAATGAGAATTATGCGCAGGGCGGAGACGGGAAGTGGTATTTCCCATTTTACCTCGTGGAGAGTGAAACCCATGCTCCGCAGGTCATTTAACACTTTTTGGTCGTTTTCCCTATTTGCATAATCGGCATCAAAAAACTCCCTGATAAAGCCTATGCGAAGGTTTTTTAAATCTTTGGCGTTGGGCAATTCCATGCGCGCATCTATGGTACTGGGTTCAAGGGGATCATTGCCCATGATGGCTTCGAGCACAATCGCGCAATCTATTGCATTGCGTGCGATAGGGCCAATCTTGTCCATGCTCCAACTCAGCGCCATAGCTCCCTTGCGGCTAACCCTGCCAAAAGTGGGGCGCAGTCCTGTTGCACCACTTCGGGTTGATGGCGAAACGATGCTTCCCAGAGTTTCTGAGCCAATGGAAAAGGGCATAAATCCTGCAGCTACAAGCGATGCCGAACCTGCCGACGAACCACTGGAGCCTTGCGTTAGGTTCCATGGGTTTCGCGTAGTACCACCAAACCACACATCGCCCATGGCAAGCTCACCCACCGAAACTTTTGCAATCAAAATGGCACCTGCCTCATCCAACTTATCAATTACGGTTGCATCACTTTCAAAAAATTGAGTTCTAAAAGGTTCCGCTCCCCAAGTAGTTGGATAACCGGCAACTGCAAATATATCTTTTGCACCATAGGGAATACCATGCAATATACCCCGATATTCTCCACGCGCAATCTCAGCATCGGCCAGCCGGGCTTGCTCCATTGCCCTTTGGCGAGTGATAGTAACCACTGCCCTCAGGCTATCGCTTTCTTTTTCCAACCTCTTTAGAAAAATCTCCGTAAGGCTCACCACGCTAATCTTTCGATGCTTTATCAAATAAGCCAACTCCGGAATGGAATACCAAGCCAGATAATCTAAGTTGGTTGGCAACTCTACCGTGGTGGGAATTTGCCACTTAATAGGCAAATGGGGCTGTGGAGGCGTAAACCCAACAGGAAAAGGGCGAAAGTGCAACGCGGGCGAAGTATGGTTTTGTAATTCAGCAGCACGAATAACTTCCAAGGAACTTCGTTGGCTTTCTAATGTTCGCTGCATGGCATGGGTGTGCCTATCTGCAATGGAAATGCCGATAAGTCTGGCAGCTTCCTGAATCATCTGTTGCGTAATGGGGTTTTCGATAGTTGCCGTTGAAAAACCTGCGAAAAATGCTGTTAACAGCAAAAGTGGAATTACTGCTTTTCTTGCCATCCCAAAAGTTTTTATGAACTATGATAAAATTACAACTTTTCGATATGGATTGTTGCAATTATTTTTAGTGTTAGAATTTGCGCAATACATTCGCAGCAAATGGGCTTTTTTTGAGGCAGTTGCTTCCCAATTTGGAAGGCTGCGGGATTCTAATTATACTACCTTACACCAATTCTGTAGGTTAGCTTGGCAAGAAAAATGTTGCTTGCTTTTAGATTAAAGAGATTGTCCATCTCATTGAAATATTGTATAGTAGCATTGCTGTCCATAGACTGTCTGCTTTGACTCCAAACCATATAAAACGACGATCCAGGGCTATACTCCCACTGCAAAACCAAGTTGGAAAGAAATTCACGCATTAAGAAATCCGGATTTCTGATGGAGTAATCGGTTGTACCATCTCTGTTTTCGTCTATCAAGTAGTTTCCGTTGTGGAAAGCAATTTGGTTGGGTTCGAATGTATGAAACCTTTGGCGATACTCCCTTGCCATAGGGTTGGTTATGTGCTTAAACTGTGAAAACTCGCCTGCTGCAATAAATGGTTGTCCCCAATATTGAATAGTAAGACCAGGTAGCAAGGTGTAATTTACTCTGAAGGAAAAATTAATTACCTGTTGTTCGATATTGCCAAAAATGTATCGTGGCTCATTGTTGAATGATGCTTGACGAATGTATTGCAAATCTATAATTTGCCTTGTGTAGGAAGGCTGAAACGAAAATGTAAGATTGTCCAATGGTTTGTAGGTTACGCTTGGCGACAATCTGATGTTTTGTTGAAAACCATATCCCGACTCCCTAAAGCTTGCATGAAATCTACCAGTAAGTCTTCGGCGGCTATCGGTTGCAAAGCCTGCCCACCCACTTATGGAACCTGGAAGCAGCATGGCTGGTCCACCCCGCAAATGTGCAACCGAAACCACATTGCTTTGTAACTCCATCCCAGCGAATGCACTCCAGAAATTTTTGAATTGCATACTGCTATTAAAATTGCCACCTGTGGCTATCCTATCTCCATCGAAGTTCCACAAGGAATATGTGCTTAGGTTTATATTGTAGCTTCTATAAATGCCCCGTGGATTCCATTGATTGTATCCGGCAAATAGTAACGAAAGTAATTGGTCGGCTTCCCGCATATAGCCGATGTCGTTGATTTCAAATTCCGGTGATTTCCAAAGCAATGCAGCCATATAGCTCCAATGTCCACCACCCATTCGGGTAATTTGCATTCGCCCGCCACTTCCTGTTAAAGAAGTTCGTGAAGGGTCAACTTGAACATGCTGTGCATCTGGGCGTTGAAAAAGCCTTGCTGAGCTATGCTGGGTTTGTAGAATAGCGGCCTGACTGCCACTCACATGGCTGATTGCAGCATTTACATTAAAACTCCACTCGCGATTGGCAAAAAACTGTGTGAAATCAATCCCCCCCGAAAAGGCATTCCTATGCATCTGATTGTTGAGCGTCTGATGAAAGTCTCGATTTACACTCGTAACCATTCCACCCAGCAAAGTTTGGCCTTGATTGAAGTCCTTCTGTACTCTTCCAACAAAATAATTGGCTAAGGGTTCCACTTTTTCGAAACTGCGATTGCCCAAATGGTCAATTTCAGCTTTTTCTTCGGCAGTAATGCTTTGTATTACTGCCACAGAAAGCCCTTGTGGGGTTTTGCCCGTAACCTTTGCAGCTCCAAGTATGCGTGTGAATGCTGGTATGTTTGTAAAAGCACCTCCGGGTGCAGAAAATCTACCCCTTGGTTGGCGACCGATGCGCCGAGAATAAAAAAGGTTGTCGTTGCCAATTCCCCCATCGCCTATTCCTAATGGAAAATTGGAAATATCTCGTCCTTCTATAAAGAAGGGTCTTTTCTCCTCAAAAAATGTTTCGAATGCCGTAAGGTTCACTTCAGAAGGGTCGGCTTCCACTTGTCCGAAATCTGGGTTTAGGGTGAGGTCTAAGGTGAAGTTGCTGCTAAGTCCTATTTTTGCATCTACACCTGCTTTTAATTGTTGATCTCGCCCGGTTCTGAAAGGGTTATTGGCTAAGGCAGGGTAGCGCGATGCCATACCCACAGTGTATGGTGTAATATCGAATATGAGTCTTGGTTCAAGATTTTCGATCCCTTTGAGCAAGCCGCTATGGCGCACCAAACCCGGCACTCCGCGTGGAATATGGCTCCAAAGGCTGGTTTCCCTTTCTCGATAAAGCGACCTAAGTAGTTGCATTCCCCAAACCATGTTTTCACCACGCCCAAAGCGCAATTGACTCAAAGGAATACGCATTTCGGCCACCCAGCCTTCCTCGTTTATTGAAGTTCTTACCCACCAATTGGGGTTCCATGTAAAATCGTTGCTATGACCATCGTTGGTAAAAACATTATCGAATTTCACTCCACTTGCACTCACCCCAAAAACAAAGGCCGTGCGGCGATCAAAAAAACTGTCGAATGCTATGGCTACATTGTCGCCATCTGCAAGGTCTCGTCTGGTGAGCCTCGCAACAATACTGTCGGGGGCAGTGTCCATTACCTTAATGGCAACATTAAGGTTGTTGTCGTCCAACATTATTTTGAAATAAGTAGCCTGAGTAGGCGGCTGACCATTGAATGGCTCAAACTGGGTAAATCCGCCTTCCCATGCACCTTGTTGCCATATTTCTTCTGTGAGCTTGCCATCTATGGTAGGTGCTGCGCCTATGAATCGGGTTGCTCGGTAGCTTTTTGGGGCACTTTCCTGTGCCAGTGTTTGAAAAATCAGAATTAGG
>DMJL01000257.1 GCA_003451785.1 Bacteroidales bacterium | reverse complement strand
CTATGGCTTGTTGGTTTTGCCCTAATTTTTGATACACAAATCCTTGAAGATTATGAAAACTCACAACTTCTGGTTGAGTTTCTGTTGCATGTTTCAAAATTGCTAATGCTCCTTTCCCTTTGCCCCTAAGCAGATACAACTCTGTAATAGACTTTACTAAAGGCTCATTGGCCGGGAATGTTGTCAATCCTTCCAGTAGAATCCTTTCGGCATTAAGGCTATCTCCGTTTGATATAAGTGCCTTATGCAAGAGATTGGTGATGTAGGGTGATACCCTTAATTTGTGCAAACGCTCAAAATTTCGAATAGCCGTTGTCCAACCTCGTGCTTCCATTGCTGCAAGTCCGGCATTGTAGAGCAATGCAGTATCAACCACTGCCGAAGTGATATAGGTTTCAGATATTCTTAACGACCGTTCGAATGCAGCTGATGCAATTGCAAAGTTGCGCTGATTAAATTGCCTCTCGCCAAACAATGCATAATCGTTGGCCAATTGAATGAATCTCGGCAAAAGGTTTTTTTTAAAGCTTGCAGAGGAATCCAATAAAATGGCTTTCTGAAACGACTCGTAAACAACATCAAGTTGGTTGGGATACAAATTGAGCAATCTGTTATCGTTGGTTCGAGTGCCCTGCCTAAATGCAGTTTGGGCAAGAACACCGCGGGCATACCAAATTCTTGGCCATTGTGCTATATTTTCGTCTTGCACCATTTCCTCCACAACGCCCTTAGCCTCACTGAATCTGTTGGTTTCAATTAGGTGAAAAACCGAAACTATCTGGGTGCGCTGCAATCCGTGAAATCTGTTGCATCCCACTGCTGCAAAAAGGAAGACTAAGAAAAAGGCTAACCCAATACGCTTAATTTTCAACATTATCATAGATCTTTTTCATTCAAATCGAAGGCTCACCAAAATTCGTTCCATAATTCTTTTAGTGTCGGTGATGGTAAGTTTTGGGTATAGGTTTATGAATCGGTTTAAAATTTAGCACTTTTATAATGGTTTTCATCCAACATGAAAAACGCAGCTATTCTTATGTCATTAGTTGTGCCTGTTGTCATCAATGGATGTATTTGCTATTAATCAAAGCATCAATTCAATTATGTTTTGGCTGTATTTGATGGTCAATTCAGATTCATTATAAAGTGTTAATAATCCAATGCAGGTAGCAAATCTGTCAGCTAATCAAATCGTTAATATCATCCAATCCAAAATTTTTGAATGGATTGCTTCTATCTTCAAGCAAGTTGGCCAGATTGCTTTTTTTGCTTTGAAGTTTCAAGATTTTTTCCTCCACAGTATTTATGGAAATGTACTTATATACAAACACATTTTTTGTTTGCCCAATGCGATGGGCGCGATTTATAGCCTGCTTTTCCACGGCAGGGTTCCACCAAGGGTCTAACAAAAATACATAATCGGCGGCTGTAAGGTTTAGCCCAACGCCTCCAGCTTTGAGCGATATCAAAAACAATTTGGTATAGTTATCTTCCTGAAACTTACTAATAGCAGCAGCTCGTTCGGCTTCATTGTTCTTGCCTGTGAGCATTGCATAAGGATAGCCGCATTCTTCAAAATATTTCTTGAAAATGTTTAGATGTTTCACAAACTGCGAAAAAATTATCACCTTATGTCCTTCTGCAAGCAAATCATTAATGTTTTGGCTCACAGCAACAAATTTACCTGAGTTGTGGGCGTATTCGTTGTCCACCATCAACGGATGATTGGCGAGAAGTCTTAGTTTTGTTAGATTGCCCAAAATAAAGAATCGGGCTTTTTCAAAACCTTGCTTTTCGACTTGCTCAAAAATCAGGTTCCGTATTTGCGATTTCTTTTCCTCATAAAATGTTTTTTGCTCGGCACTCATCTCACAATATCGCACAGTTTCGGTCAATTCTGGCAGTTCGGTGGCTACTTGGCTTTTGGTGCGCCTCAAAATGAATGGTTCTACAAGGGATTGCAGTTTCTTTTGCTTAGTATCATTGGAGTTGCGCTCAATAGGTATTACAAATTCTTCTTTGAATTGCGCTGCCGAGCCTAACAAGCCAGGATTAAGAAAAGAAAATTGCGCCCATAGGTCGCTCAATGTATTTTCGATAGGCGTACCCGTTAAGGCTAATCTATGCTGCGATTGGAGCTTTTTTATGGCATGAAAAGTTTTAGACTCCGCATTTTTTATTACCTGACTTTCGTCTAATACGATGTAATGAAACTGAAAATTCTGCAACAAATCAATATCATTGCGCACTGTGCCATAAGTAGTAAGCACCAAGTCGTATTGTTCCAAAGCGATTTCGTGCGCCGCTCGCGAGGCACCTGTGTATTGCAAAGCTTTGAGCGATGGAGCAAATCGATTAATTTCATGCATCCAATTGTGAATCAAAGACAATGGCATTACTAAGAGTGATGTATGCTTTGCCTTAGGCGCAGTAGCCTGCAAATCTTCGAAAAGTGCTAACTGGTTGTTCTTTTTTGCAGCAAGTTGGGTATTGTTCGAGTCTGTTGATGGGGTTGAGTTTTCATTTTTAGAATTGCCGTGGGCATACAGAAGTATAGTGAGTGCTTGGAGCGTTTTACCAAGACCCATATCGTCGGCCAAGCAACCTCCCATTTGGTTTTGGTACAAAAATGCCATCCACTGAAAACCTTTAACTTGGTATTGGCGCATGGTAGCATTTAGGCTATTTGGTAATGGAGGAGGCTGAAATTCTGAAAACGCAATCCGTGCTCCGTCAACAAGGGTTATACCTTCTTGCAAATGGTTGAGCAAGGTAAAGTAGTGCCTTCTGAGTTGTAAACTGCCGTCAACTATTTCAGCGTTTTTCAAAATATCCTGAAAGCGAGCAAACCACTCTTCGGGAATAATGCCAATGGTGCCATCGAGTAGTGGAAATTCTCTGTTGCCAACCAAAATGTCTTTTCGCAATTTGTGGAATGGGATTGCATGATGCCCAAACAATACAATTGCATGAATATCAAACCAATCGTTTATATCGGTTACAGTCATTTGCAAGGTGGGCTTGCCCAAGAAATACTTCCGAGTGCTATTTTCATAAAATGCCTCGAGTATGGAAATTCCAAGTCCGTCTTTATGGGTAGAAATCCAATCTAAGTAATCAAAAAATCCAGCAAAAATCGGGATTTCCGAGCCGTTCCGTTTAGAAGCCGGAAACCATAAGTAGAAGCCATCGCCATGCCTGTTAATTAATCCCAGCGACTCTAAATTATCCGTAAACTGTTTTTCGGCCTCAAAATCCCTGAGTATTTTGGTTATGGTATAGTGGTCGTTTTCATACTTCAACGAAACTTTGGCTGCGGAGGTATCGCCAAACTCAAACATAAATTTATGGTAGGAGCACTTGAGCTGAATAGTCCAATGGTTTTGCCAATTCTGCTCAAGCTTTACATGAAAGGATGGCTTCTCTTCAATTACATTCATGGAGAAGCCGATTGCTTCAACTTTGTAATCTTTTGCAACATCCACCACAAATTTTTGCAAATAGGCTTTTTCAGATGATTTTGGTATGGTAACCATTTCTTTTTGAAGAAATGGAATGATCCTCTTGCCTTCCCAACCTTTCATGAAACGATAAATTTGGTTATTTGATACCAACAGGCATGGATCTGCTGCTAATAAAAATGAACCATTGGATTGAATGGTTAATGGCTCCTGCTGGTAAAAAAGCTTCAACCGATACGCAATGCCTGCTTGTGTGCTGGTGAAACAAAAAACAGGCTCTACCACTCCCTGCATGGGCAACAAAGGAAACTCTTTGATGCATTCGCCCTTAATACCTAAAAAGTATAAACTGATGTTGTTTGCAAAAAGCACATCAACCATCCGGGCCATGTGTTTTTCAATAATGGGTCGAATGGAAGTGGAGATCAACTCAGCTGTAAGCGATTGAAAAAATTCCGTGGGCTTTAGCTTGTTGCGATTGAATTTTTTAAAGAGAGTTTCATCGCAATAATGGCGATGTGCCTCCAAGAGGCTTAGGTGAACAGAAGAAAAATCTTCGATGTAGTCTTTAGCAGTTATGTAGCTAACCCTTTGGTAATCATAACTCCACTGACCTGA
>DMJL01000138.1 GCA_003451785.1 Bacteroidales bacterium | reverse complement strand
ACCAGTAGCGAACTTTGCGAAATGCTTTGCGCCCCTTGCGTTTAAAATCTTTTGGAAAGAAAGGTAAAACCGCAAAGAACGCTAAGAAAAACCAGTAGCGAACTTTGCGAAATGCTTTGCGCTCCTTGCGTTTTAAAATCTTATTGAACGCAAGATAAAACCGCAAAGAACGCTAAGAAAAACCAGTAGCGAACTTTGCGAAATGCTTTGCGCCCCTTGCGTTTAAAATCTTTAAAAACGGCTTGTTTATTTTTAAAACGGGCTATGTTGTACCATGCCGAGAAACTAAAAAGCCAAATAGCGGCTCTGTCGGCAATTAACTTTATAGGTCTTTTTGAAAAAACCGTTAATTAAACTGCTTCCAAAACCGCCATTTTGCCAAATTCACCTGCGAAGATTCCTGCCTTATCTGGCTTTGATATATTAGGCTTTTTCGTAATACAAATTGATAATCTTTAGGATTACGGCTGTAGCCTTCTCCATACTTTCTAATGGCAAGAACTCATACTTACCGTGGAAGTTATGACCACCTGCAAAAATATTGGGGCAAGGCAAACCCATATAGGATAGCCTACTGCCATCGGTGCCACCTCTGATTGGTTTTATGGTGGGTTTTATACCCAAATCCTTCATGGCCTGCTCGGCAATTTCCACAATATGATAAACCGGCTCCACCTTTTCGCGCATATTGTAGTACTGATCGCGCATCTCGATGGTGATAGTTCCCTGCCCATATTTCTTGTTGATAAAATCTGCCACTTCCTGTATTTGCTCTTTGCGCCGCTCGAACTTTTTCTTGTCGTGGTCTCGTATGATGTATTGCAATGTTGACTCCTCAACCGTGCCATCAAATTTTATCAAATGAAAAAAACCTTCGTAATGCTCAGTGAACTCCGGTCTTTCAAATACTGGCAGCATATCGTTGAACTCCGATCCCAAAATCATGGAATTGATCATCTTGTACTTTGCATAACCCGGATGCACATTGCGCCCCTGAACCTTTACTTTGGCAAACGCTGCATTGAAGTTTTCATACTCAAGCACTCCCACTGCATCGCCATCGAGGGTGTAAGCATATTGAGCACCAAATTTTTCCACATTAAAATGATCAACTCCGCGGCCAATCTCCTCGTCAGGTGTAAAGGCAATTTTAATAGTACCATGCTTTATTTCAGGGTTTTTCACCAAGTACTCAATAGCTGTCATAATTTCGGCGATTCCTGCTTTATCGTCGGCACCCAGCAAGGTATTGCCTTGGGTGGTAATCAGCGTTTGACCCACATACTTTTCTAATTCAGGAAAATCCTTCACTTTCAAATACAAATTCTTCTCTGCATTCAGCAATACATCCTTTCCATCATATTTTTCAATGATTTGTGGATTATCCAACTTTCCGGGCAAATCTGGTGCTGTATCCACATGCGCAAGAAATCCAATCACCGGAATATCCTTATCGGTATTTGCCGGCAAAGTGGCCATCACATAGCACTTATCGTCAACATGGGCATCGGTCAATCCCAATTCTTGAAGCTCCTGAACCAGTATGTTTGCTAAATCAAACTGCTTAGCAGTACTTGGCGTTGTGGTCGATGAGGCATCGCTTTGGGTGTCAATGCTTATGTATTTCAAAAACCTTTCTAACAATTTTTGTTTCATGGGTTTGCAACTTTTTTTTAATGAAAAAATTTATTGTTGTTCGAATAAAAACCCCTTAGGTATCGCCTAAGGGGTTTTTCCATTGCTATTCTTCTTTTTTGGCTTTTATGGCAGTACGGTACAAATAGGTACACAGTAGGATAAACATACCTAAGCCAAGCACCTGTGCAGCAGGCGATTCTACCCAATTGTAGGCCATGGCATCCACTCCACTAAATTTGAGCAATGCACTCGTTACCCCCATCAATGCACCGCCGGCTATGAATCCACTGGCAATCAATGTGCCTTTTTCTTTGCGCAACTTGGAGAGTACGGCATCGGATGAACTTTTGGTTACAAAATATGCGATGATACCTCCAACAAGGAGAGGGGTATTCAATTCGAGGGGAATGAACATTCCCAAAGCGAATGCCAATGCGGGTATTCCCAACATGGTAAGAATGAGCGATAGAGCCGCTCCTGCAGCATAAAGCAACCATGGGGCAGCACCGCCTGTCATCATAGGCTCTATTACCGCCGCCATCGCATTGGCTTGGGGTGCAATCATAGCATCTTCACCCGTAAATCCGTATGTCTGGTTCAGTATCATTATCACACCGCCCACAGTGGCTGCAGATACAATAGTGCCAAGAAATTTCCAGCTTTGTTGTTTGTAGGGAGAAGTTCCAAGCCAGTAACCCACCTTCAAGTCGGTAATAAATCCGCCCGCCATGGCAAGTGCTGTACAAACCACACCCCCGATGATAAGTGCAGCTATCATTCCCGATGTGCCCGATAAGCCTGCTGCAGTCATTACCAATGAAGTGATAATAAGGGTCATGAGGGTCATGCCCGAAACAGGATTGGTACCAACCACTGCAATAGCATTGGCAGCCACAGTGGTGAATAGGAAAGCAATCACCAACACTATCACCAAAGCGATTAGTGCATGACCAATGTTTTGAACAACACCAAATTGGAAAAATACAAAGATTAATACAGCAGTAATAAGCAACCCGATAAGCACAAAGCTCATGGGAAGGTCTCTGCGGGTGCGTAGATTATTCTCGGTGGTGGCTTGCTTAGTGAGGGTTTCGTTCACAGCCAGTTTCACAGCATTTTTAATGATACCCGACGAACGGATAATGCCAATTACTCCAGCCATAGCGATTCCCCCAATGCCAATAAGACGCACATATTCGCGAAATATGCTTTCGGGAGTGAGTGCAAGAATTGGCGATGCTTCGCCTCCAAACATGGCTCCGGCATGGGCAATAAGTGGGATAATCACAAACCAACCAACAAACGATCCGGCGGTGATAATCACTGCGTATTTCAATCCAATGATATATCCGAGTCCAAGAATGGCCGCACCCATATTCAGCTTGAAAACCAATTTAGCTTGGTCAGCCAGGGTCTCACCAAAGGGGATTACACGAGTAGTGAAAACCTCACTCCACCATCCAAAAAACGAAATGATAAAATCATAAACACCGCCTAATGCACCTGCAAATAGTAGAACTCTTGCTTGATTTCCGCCTTTTTCACCCGTAACCAACACCTCGGCTGTAGCAGTTGCCTCAGGAAAGGGAAACTTGCCATGCATTTCGGCTACAAAATATTTTCTAAACGGAATTAAAAACAAAATTCCCAAAAAGCCGCCCAACATCGATGAAAGAAAAACCTGATAGAAATGGGCTTCCAGACCCAAGATATACAAAGCCGGTAGGGTGAATATTGCTCCGGCTACTATTACCCCCGAACTTGCACCAATGCTCTGAATGATTACATTCTCGCCCAAGGCGTTCTTCCTTTTGGAGGCTGCCGAAATACCAATAGCTATAATGGCAATAGGAATGGCAGCCTCAAATACTTGACCAATTTTTAAGCCCAAATATGCCGCTGCAGCAGAGAAGACTATGGCCATAAGCAAACCCAAAGAAACCGAACGGAAATTCACCTCCGGATAAATCTTGTCGGGTGCCATTACAGGAATATAATCCTCACCCGGCTCCAACTCCCTGAAAGCGTTTTCAGGAATGCCTTTAGAAAACTGTTTTTTGTCGTCCATATAAATAATTGTTTTATGATTTGAATAGCAGCCCTGCCTCTAGCTTTGGGCAGGCTAAAATTAATAATAATGCTAAAAAATAAAAGGAAAAGATTTTCTTACAAACCCTTGGATTTGGGGTGCATTTAAAGTGTTGAATTTGCTTCCTTCACCTCTTGCTACTCTTGTTGATGTTGAGAATGTTTCTTGCAAGGTTAAGGTTGCAGGAAGATTCTTTGCAATAGCGCATTATCCAAAGAATTGGGTTATTTTAGATGGTGATTCGTATTAGCGAGTTTCTTTGAGCATAATTCCTCCTGCAATCCTTCCAGTATTTCCTTTTCCATCTCGCGATGAAAAAAAAGTATTACTTCTGCATTGGGTACAAAAACCTGATTCTTCAATGTTATGGGCTTGTAAACCTGCATCCAACAATTGCTGCTTTACTGCTTGGCTTTGATGAAACATATATTTGTCAGGTTTGGTGGATGGCAAGATAATTCCTTGTTGTGTATCGAAGAGATTTTGCGCATATTGCACAACATCTTCACCTACTTCATAGCAGCAATCTCCATTAGCGGGTCCAATACCTGCAACAATATCGGTGGGGTTACATGCAATGGAAAAACTCATTTTTTGAATGGTATTTTTTACAATACCGCCTACAATGCCTCTCCAACCGGCATGTACAGCCGCAATTACTCTTTGCACCGGATCGAATAGAAGTAATGGCACACAATCGGCTGTCTGCACACAAATGCAAATATTTGCCTTTTGCGTAATCAAAGCATCGGTATCTGCAATTGCGGTGCTTATGCTTGTAGCACCCATTCCACAATGTTCTTCGCCTACAACAACCACATTGCTGCTATGGGTTTGGTTTGCAAATACGAACCTTTGCAATGGCATCCCTACGGTTTCGGCAAGTTTTTGGCGGTTTTTAAGTACATGATCGCTCAGATCTCCAGTATGAAAGCCCAGATTTAGCCCTTCATAATTGCCTGTACTGTAACCTCCTTTGCGCGAAGTGATAAAATGTTCTATTTCGTTACATTCCGAAAGATTGGTAAAGCGATAAAGCTCGATTCCATTTGCTGCAGTTTGTATCATGTTTGATTGTGTAATTTTCAAAAATAGACAAAATGAATATACCTGTTCAATTATTGGTTATTTTTGATGCCTTCACCGCGTGTAAAGGCGGCTACACTTAACTATATTTTCCCATGAAGATAATATTTCTCTTTTTTTTAATGATTGTTTGCAGTGGCACAGTGCTTGGGCAGAGTGTATTTCTCCCATCTGGTAGTTACGATCATCTTTTTCTTAATAGGTTGGAATTAAAGGCTGGCAGGCATTCGTCGTATTTCCACTCGGGCGTAAAACCCTTTGAAAGGAGGGCCTCCATGGCTTTTGCAATGGGAGTGGATACTCTGCTTACAAACCTTACGCAAATAGATAGACATTGGCTGCATGATTTTATGCAACGAAATCCTGAATGGGCCATTGAGAAACCCGATTCATCCAGACTTCCCATTTTCGATAGTTTCTATGCTTTCCCCAGCGACCTTTTTCGCTATCAAAGTGAAACCTTTTTTATTTCCATTAATCCGGTTCTCGAAGTGTCGTTCGACATGGAACGCGGCATAGAAAACCTGCACTATCTGAATACCCGTGGTGCTGAAGTGCGGGGCAAAATAAACGATAGGGTGGGGTTTTACACCTTTGTATCAACCACACAAGGTCGGTTTCCCGATTTTGTTATGCGTCAACAAATTAACCATTACGGTGCGTTCCCCAGAGAAGGCTGGACCAAAGGTTTTGGCGAAGGCGGGGTTGATTTTTTTACGGCTCGCGGCTACATAGCTTTTCAGGCTACAGAAAATATTGGTTTGCAATTTGGGCAAGATCGCAATTTCATTGGGCACGGGATTCGTTCATTATTACTGTCGGATTATGCCAACAACTATCTGTTTTTGAAGGTAAATACCCGATACAGGTGGTTTCATTATCAAAACCTTTTCGCGCACTTGCTCGATTTTCCCCGTAGGACGCTGGGACTACGCAATTACGATCCTAAGTTTTTGGTAGCTCACCAATTATCTTTTCAGATCACGCCTCGATTTCAATTAGGTTTCTTCGAGTCGGTAACCATGGGTGGATCTGATAGTGTAAATACTCGGGGCTTTGATTGGCACTACCTTAATCCTGTGATTTTTTATCGTGCCATTGAGCACCATGTGGGCGATCCCGATAAAATTACTGTGGGTATGAACTGGGAGTTTCTAATCACTCCAGGATTGGGGTTTTATGGTCAGTTTATTGCCGACGAAATTTTTGTGCAAGATGTGCGTGCCGATTTAGATTCATTGTTGGTGAGGCTTGGGCTAAGGCGCGAAAGGAAGTTTCAGACATTCGCATCCATGCGCAATCAGTTTGGGATTCAACTCGGGCTAAAAGTAGCCGATCCTTTTGGCTTAAAAAACTTAGATCTGCAAGGCGAAGTAAACCTTATTCGCCCATTTGTGTATCAGCATTTCGATGTGTTTAATAAAGGAATGCGACCCGGGGCCAGTTATTCCCATTACAGCCAGCCTCTTGCACATCCTGTGGGGGCCAATTTGGCGGAATGGGCTTTCAAAGGTCGTTACCGCCCATTCAGAAATTTCGAAATAAGTACGGCTGTATTCTCCTATACCCAAGGCACAGATATTGGAAATGTGAATTATGGTGGTAATGTAATGCGCGACTACAATCTCAGGCATGGTATGTACAACAACTTTTTCCTTCAGGGAAGGCAAATAAATGTTTTGCTGGGTGAAGTTACTGCCAGTTACCAGTTTAGACCCGGATGGCACATTGATGTGCGTTTTCTGGCCCGTCGCCAAAAAGAACTAGAAACTGGCATAATGCTGTTTACAAACGAAATGATTGGAATGGGTTTGCGCGTGAATACCGTTGCCAGAAGACACCATTTTTGATTTCTTGATACATGGCCGGAGTTTATATTCATATCCCTTTCTGCCGTCAGGCCTGCCATTATTGCAATTTTCATTTCTCCGTGTCGTTGCGAAAAAGGAACGATTTCCTTGAATGCCTGCTTGCTGAAATGGAGATGCGGCATAATTTCTTTGGTAATTCCAGTGATGATTTGCAAAAATCACCTATCCAATCCGTTTATCTGGGTGGAGGAACGCCTTCTTTACTTGGTACCGATGAGCTTAACCAGATTTTCGAAGGTGTTTCAAAATATTTTGCCATAAGTCCCAACGCTGAAATCACCATCGAGGCCAATCCCGACGATTTGACTTTCGAATCGCTTAGTGCCCTGCGGCAAACTCCCGTAAACAGATTGAGTATTGGTGTTCAATCATTTCATCACAGCGATTTGTTGTTTATGAACAGAGCACATACGCCCGCCCAGGCTATCTCTGCAATTGAGAATGCCAAAGAGTGTGGCTTCCAAAACCTTACCATTGATTTGATATACGGAACTCCCACGCTTAGCGATTCGCAATGGATCGACAATTTGCGTCGAACTTTAGATTTGGGAGTGGAGCACATATCGGCCTATGCACTTACGGTGGAACCCCGAACCGCTCTCGATGTGCTTATACGAAAAGGGAAGGCGGCACCGGTGGATGAAGAGCAAACCGCAATGCAATTCGAAATCATGGTGGAGATTCTTGAAAGTAAAGGTTATATGCATTACGAGATTTCCAATTTTGCCCTTCCGGGAAAATTCTCTCAACATAATTTATCCTACTGGATTGGTGAGCCTTACCTTGGCTTGGGTCCATCCGCCCATAGTTTTCATCAAAATAGAAGATCTTGGAATATTGCCAATACTGCGGCATACATCCAATCCATTAGAAATGGCATTCTACCACTTGAATCTGAAAACTTAACGCTTACCCAACGATACGACGAATACCTGATGACTTCATTGCGTACGATGTGGGGATGTAGTCTGCAAAAAATTGAACAACAATGGGGGAGTGAAAAAATGAAGGAATTAAAAGGGCAATGCAAACCTTTTTTAGAAAACGGGCTTATGGTGGAGACAGACCATTACCTAATTCTGACGAAAAAAGGACGATTGTTTGCCGATAGGATTGCTTCTGATTTGTTTTGGGTATAAGGCTAATTACTTTGGTTAATGCATAATCGGGTCAATGCGATTGGTTTATAGCTCTAATTGTGAAAGGGTATTTTACAATTCACAGGGTTAAACCAAATGTAAGTATAATCCCAAAACCGTTCTTATTTTGATTTTTCAAGGAAATTTGATAATAGTTTTTGAAAATTCTTTTTTAGGTTAAATTTAAAAATTTTTACTTTTGAATGCAATAATTATCAACGCTTAAGCAGATACTTTGGATGATGAGAAGGCGGAATCGCATACCTTTACTTTGTGGAATCCTTTAGAATTGTCAATATGTAACAAAGTATGTCGAATTTTACAATAAAAATTTGGGCAACTAAATTTTTTAGACCATAATTGCTTGAAGTCTATCTAAATAGAAAGTTGTAGATTGGATTCTAAACATCCTTTATTAACTTTCATCCTTTGAAATGAAAAACCCACAACAAAATATGAAACTCACATCCATACAAATAAAGAATTTTAAAAGGTTGCACGATACCGGAATAATTCCCTTAAACGACAATGTAGTGTTGATTGGTCCGAACAATAGCGGCAAAACAACTTTGTTGCAGGCGTTTTATTTGTGGATGTTAGGTCTTAACAAGTGGTTTGAGAAAAGAGGCATTGGCACCAAAGCTAAAATTCGTACTGCAGTGCCGCTCAATCGCAAAGATATTTTTGCGCTACCGGTTCCTTACTCCAAACTTCTGTGGAAAAATTTGACAGTTAGGCAAAGTCAACGAAATGGCTCGAAGATCCAGAGTACGCAAAATATCAACATTGAAATTACAGTACAAGGAGTAACTCAGAATACAGTGTGGACATGCGGTATCGAATTTGAATATCGGGATGATGAAGTTCTTTATTGTAGGCCCATAGGCTTGGAAAGCGAAAATATAGTATTTACCGCTCCCGAACTTGTAAAAGCGATTAATGTGGCATTCTTGCCTCCAATGTCCGGATTGGTTTCTGAGGAGTTTAAGATGCTTCATTCTACAATACAGGTAAAGATAGGCGAAGGAAACACAGCGGAAATTTTGCGCAATATGTGTTATCAAGTGTTACACCCTGAATACGATTTCCAAAAACAAATGGGAAAATCCGAAGAAAACTGGGCAGAGATTAAAACCATTATTAAGAATATGTTCCTTGTGGAGCTTTCTGACCCTAGCTTGAACGACCGTGGTGCAGTGGTGCTAAGTTACAAAGACGAATTTGGGAACCAACTCGATCTTTCATCTTCAGGAAGAGGTATGCTACAGGTGTTGCTTTTGCTAGTTTATCTCTATAGTAATCCAAAAAGTACCCTTTTGTTAGATGAGCCTGATGCACATTTGGAAATACTAAGACAGAGAGAAATATACCAAATACTTACCCAAATAGCCAGAAATAAAGGCTCTCAAATTATTGCAGCAAGCCATTCAGAGATCATTTTAGAAGAAAGTACCGATAAAGATATGGTCATTGGTTTTGCAGGCTTAAAGCCTCGTCAGATAAACGATAAGGGAAGTCAGCTAAAAAAGGCTCTTAGAGATTTTAGTTATACGCATTACTACAATGCACAACTGAAAGGTTGGGTCTTGTATCTGGAAGGTTCTACCGATCTGGCAATTCTGAAAACTTGGGCGCGTATTCTACAGCACCAAGCACTTAGCTTACTTGATAGGGTTTTTGTTCACTATATATCGAGTAATCAGCCTAAGTTGATTAAGGAACACTTTTATGCATTAAAGGATGCTTCTCCAAATTTAGTTGGACTGGCTATTCTCGATAGGCTCGATTCGCCTGAGACAAACGAAAGTGGGCTAAGCATCGTTCAATGGAAAAAACGGGAAATAGAAAATTACTTCTTTGCACCTGAGTATTTAAGGCGATGGGCTAAGGGCGTGGTTAAGCAGGACCTATTCACTTCAAGTGAAGGTGACCTCCGATTAAAAAACATGAACGAAAGTTTAATAGAAATAATCCCACCTTTAGCGCTAAATGATTTGAATTATTCTGAATACTGGGATTTGCAGAAAGCGAGCGAACAGATTTCGCAAATTTTTACAAGATTTTACAAAAAGCAAAATCTTCCCAATTTGATGAACAAGAACAAGTTTGTTGAAATTGCGGAATTAATGTATGCAAATGAAATAGATGCTGAGATTGCTGGAAAATTAGATTTGATTTGTGCATGTGCGGCCCAAGCAACCCCACAACAAGAATGAGTGAACTGCTTTTTGTGGTATAAAAAAAACTCATTGTTTTTCAGTGTTTGTCCCAAAATCAAAAACCGACATCAATGTTGCTTGATGTCGGTTTTCCTTTAATGTGCAGTCTATTACTCAAACGAAAGTATAGACTTTTTAATTATCTCAACGCATTCCATAATTTGCTCTTCGGTGATTACCAAGGGCGGAGCAAATCTTATAATATCGCCATGAGTAGGCTTGGCAAGCAATCCGTTCTCAGCAAATTTCATACACACATCCCATGCCTCTTTGCCATTTTTGGGTTTAATCACAATAGCATTGAGAAGACCTTTGCCTCTTACTGTGGTTATCATCTCCGATTGGATAGCCTTCAATTCTTTTCTTAGGATTTCGCCAAGATATTCTGCTCTTTCGGCCAATTTTTCCTCGCGAACAACATCTAATGCTGCCATTGCAACACGCGCTGCAACAGGGTTTCCACCAAATGTGCTACCATGCTGACCGGGCTTTATTACAAGCATAATTTCGTCGTTGGCAAGCACTGCCGAAACTGGATAAATTCCTCCACTGATAGCCTTTCCGAGAATCAAAATGTCTGGCTTTACACCTTCGTGATCGCAAGCAAGCATCTTGCCTGTGCGAGCTATACCTGTTTGTACTTCATCTGCCATGAAAAGCACATTATGCTTTTTGCATATTTCGTAAGCTTTTTGCAAATAGCCGGCATCGGGCACAAAAACACCGGCTTCGCCTTGAATTGGCTCGAAAAGAAAACCTGCAACGGTATTATCTTTTAATGCATTTTCTAAGGCTGATATATCGTTGTAAGGTATTTTTACAAAACCCGGTGTGTATGGACCATAATCGCCGTATCCGTCAGGATCGCTGGAAAAGGATACAATAGTAGTAGTGCGACCATGGAAGTTGTTTTCGCATACAACAATTTTGGCTTCGTTTTTTGCAATACCTTTTACTTTGTATGCCCATTTGCGGCAAAGTTTAATGGCGGTTTCAACAGCCTCGGCACCGGTATTCATGGGCAATACTTTATCATAGCCAAAATACTCAGTAATGTACTGCTCGAAAATACCTAACGAATCATTGTAAAAAGCTCGGCTTGCTAATGCAAGTTTCTTAGTTTGCTCAATTAATGCATCAACAATCTTTGGGTGGCAATGACCTTGATTCACAGCAGAGTAAGCCGAAAGAAAGTCATAATAGCGTTTCCCCTCTAAGTCATAAACAAATACACCCTCTCCACGGGACAATACCACTGGAAGGGGATGATAATTATGGGCTCCATGCTTATCTTCAAGTTCCATGGCAGCTTGCGAAGTCAAGGGTTTCTTTTCTTGTTTCATAGTTTTTTTGAAATTTAATTAAAATTATGGATAATTTAGCTTTGTATTCGTTTGTTATATAGATCTTTATTGAAACCCAAAATCAACACATTACATATTATAAAGTGCGATTTTAGCATTGCGGCAAATATAGCAATTTGGATGCACAAAGTTTTGGATGAAGTTTTTAATTAGCCAAAAATCTTCCTGAAAGCTGTGTATAAAAAAAGCAGGCTAAAATGTAAAGCCTGCTTTTCAAAATAAAATCTAAGTTGCTATAAACTATCTGGTAGCTAAAAATCTTCTCTCAACCTCAGCCCAATTTATAACATTCCAAAAATCGTTTACATAAGCTGCCCTTCTGTTTTGGTGCTTTAAGTAGTATGCGTGTTCCCACACATCAATGCCCAAAATAGGTGTCCCTCTTTTGGCTGCAACATCCATCAAGGGGTTATCTTGGTTGGGTGTGATGGTAATCTGGAGTTGATTGTCGCCATCAACAATAAGCCACGCCCAGCCACTTCCGAAAACCGACATAGATGCCTGGTTGAATTGCTCTCTGAACGATGCAAATGAGCCAAATCGTTGCTCAATAGCTTTAAGCAGTTCGCCACTTGGTTGCTCAGGTGCATTGGGAGTCATAATTTGCCAGAAAAAGTAGTGGTTCCAGAAGCCTCCGGCATTGTTGCGTATTACATCTGGATGTTTGCTAACATTGGCCAAAATTTCCTCAATGGTTTTTCCCGCAAGTTCGGTGCCAGGAACTACATTGTTAAGGTTGTTTACAAATGCCTGATGGTGTCCCAAATGGTGAACCCTCATAGTGGCTTCGTCAATATACGGCTCCAATGCGTCGTATGCGTAAGGAAGTGCCGGTAAGACAAATTTGCCTGTTTCATCTCTCATACTCGTTTCAATTTTAATAGGGTTAGTATAATTTTGTGTTTCAGCAGTTCTATGACCCGGATGTGCCTGCACCAATACCGGCATCATAAGTGCAAAAATAACATAGCTCAGTTTCTTCATTTTTAGAAAAGGTTTTTTTATTATTAACTTATATACCAACAAACTGTTTGCAGATTTGTTCAGGGAACTAAATAGTTAAAAGCGGTGAAACTTTTATTGATAGACTCCCCGATGCAGGGTAGGCTTTTGATAATTGCTAATCGCTCACTGTGATGTAAGGAGCCAATTTATTAAAAACCTCTTGTGTGATAAGGTGGGACTTCATAATTTGGTCTGCACGGGTAAATGCTCCGTGTTGCCTTCTTATGGCTATGATGCTATTGGCAATATTTCGGTCAATGTAGGGATGTCGCACTAAATCGGTCCATTCGGCATTATTGATATTTATGCGCCTGATATAGGTTGTGTCAATCAATAAATTCTGCTTAAAGCCTGCCAATCGGGTGCTATCCATTCCAAATACTTCGAGTAGTTGATTTGTTGAGTGAAATCCACCCAACCTTTCGCGGTAATTTACAATCCTACGACTAAATGATGGTCCAATTCCCCTGAGTGTAATTAGCTCCAGAGTGTCGGCAGTATTCAAGTTTACCATCACATTTTGGGCTGCGGGTCTGTTTGGGGCGTTTTCGGCAAATCGCGAAAGGCTTGCTGGAATTTCGGCAGTTGTGCTTCGCGATGGAAGCTGCAGGTGCGGCTCTAATTGAGCATAAATTTGGTCGGTCATTCCAAAAACCCTGCTGACATCCTCCTTAAATCTGAAACTTCCTCCAGCATTCTCAAAATTCTTTATGGTTTGTGCAAGTCGTGGAGGCAGCCCCATTTGTTTCCAAGTCTCAATAGGCAAATTATTGGGATTAAACGATTCAGCAACCGTAAGTGTAATGGATGTAGCGGTTTCGGTTGTGGCTGTTCTTCTTGCCAAACGCCTATTTGAACGCTCTGCTTCTTCAGCCAATCTTATCTCCGCAAGCCTTTGTTTAAAATCATCTGCAGCAGCCGTAAACTCAGAAAAATCATATATGGGCACCTTGTAAAAAGCCCGATATGCTGTGCCTGCCATTAAAACCAAAACTAATATTCCAAGCAAAACCAAGATTCCGTTTCGCTCAGCCCTGTTGAAATAAAAAAAATCTCTGAAGCCCATTTCGATTTTTGCAAAAGAGATTGTTGATGCTAATACTTACACCCCCAAAATTAAATGCAAAAAATTGGATAATGTAAACTTTTCTATGAAAAATTTCCATAAAGTTTCAAAAATGTATGCTCTGCCCAGAATGCGAATTTCAGCCCTTTTCGTTGGATTTTCTCAAGAGATAATACATATACCTTTTCTGATTGGCAAATTTTGCAGAGTCAATCAGCTCTAAGTTTTGATGAAATTTCAAGATTTTTTTTCTAAAAATCCATTTTAGGAATTTAAAAAGTCTTGGCTTTTTTTCGATAAATTTTTCTGCAACAATATCCAATGCGGGATAAATGTATTTGTTTAGAAACGACATTGCCGCATCTAAGGTAGGTATGGTTTGCGCTGTAATATCTCTATGCTTAATGATTTCGAATCCGCTTTTTGCGGCAGTTTCCAAAAATGCGTTCAGCCTGTGTCCGCTTTTGCCAAGTAGCCCTGTTGCATGATCTAATGTGAAATAGTCGCATACCAACAAATAACCATCATTCACAAGGCATTCTTTTGCTTTATCGAAAAGTTGATGCAGGGGAATATATTGAGCCGATTCGCTCATTACCAAAACTTCGTATTTGGTAGATGGCTCAAAATTTTGGAATCGAGCCAAAATAAATTTCCCGGGAAGTCGCTTTTCAAAAACTTCTTTTTGGTACAAATCGGGCGACAAGCCTTCCACCTTGAAACCTTTGTTATGTAATGCTTCCGACATTATACCGCTACCGCATCCCACATCCAAAATGGTAGTTGTACCTTGCGTGTTGGCGATTCCTTCTATTTCGGTGATTAGAAAATTCTCATATCGCTCCTGAGCAAGTTTAACGCCGTCCAATGTTAAGGCATCCGATTCCTCCCACAATCCATAGTGTAGCCGTTCCAAGCCTAATACTTCGAAATAAAAGCGGAGTGCCCTGTTGGTTTTAAAATTTTCTTGAGATGGATGCATGTTTTTTGTTTGTTTCATATTATGGCAAAGGTTATCAAAATTTTGTATTAGTCCTTCAAAAACTTACTTGCCTTAAATGAAAACATCTTAATAGTTGATTTACAAAATCATTGCAATTCAAAATCAAAATTTTATCGCCAAAAGGTGGATGGATTTTTCTTTGTAGGCAACTTTATTGAAGCTATTTAGTCCATCCTTATCGCTAATTACGACCACACACAGAATAATAAGACATTTGGTTACGGAAGAGTTTAACTGCAAACTTCGCAAAGCTTTTCGCAAAGTTCGCTCATTATTTTCTAAGCCTTCCTTGCGTTATAACCTTTCGGTTATTGCAGTAAAAAAGCCCTTATCGTTGGTTAATACAGACTATGATAGATAAACTTAAAAAGTTATTACACGAAAGAATGGCTCAAATGATGCTGCTTGAGCTAAACGCAATGAATTGAATTTTTTCGAAAAAAACATCTACAAGATTCCAAAAAAAAGGCTATTTCTTTTTTTCGCGTG
>DMJL01000091.1 GCA_003451785.1 Bacteroidales bacterium | reverse complement strand
CCTCCATTTCGCATGCTCTGTCGCGAGATGGGGGCAGATTGGGTTTATACCGAGTTTATCTCTGCCGACGGTCTTGTGAGGGATGCACAGAAAAGCATTCAAAAATTAGATATTCACACTTTGGAACGACCCGTGAGCATTCAGATTTTTGGAGCCGATATTGATGCAATGGTGGAAGCTGCAAAGGTTGCAGCAAACAACAAGCCCGACTTTGTTGATATCAACTTTGGCTGTCCTGTGCGCAAGGTAGCATCTAAGGGAGCAGGCTCAGGAATAATGAACGATATTGCAAAAATGGTGGAGATGACGCGCCGTGTGGTAGATGCTGTTGATGTGCCCGTTACTGTTAAAACCAGATTGGGATACGACCAAAAATCGAAACACATTGTAGAAATAGCCGAACGCCTTCAAGATTGCGGTATTGCAGCATTGGCTATACATGGGCGAACCCGATGCCAAATGTACACCGGACAAGCCGACTGGACATTGATAGGGCAAGTAAAGAACAACCCAAGAATGTTTATCCCAATTATTGGCAACGGCGATATCACAACTGCTCATCAAGCTTTGGAAGCACTGCAACAATATGGCGTTGACGGAATAATGATCGGACGGGCAGCCATTGGCAATCCTTGGATTTTTGCCGAAGTAAAATCGTACTTCGATAATGGATCTGAACCGGAGTTGCCAACCATTGCCGAAAGAGTGGCTGTTTGTCGCAAGCACATAAATGCCTCGTTGCATTGGAAAGGGGAAAAGACCACCGTTTTTGAAATGCGCCGACACTACGGCCACTACTTCCGAGGAATTCCGCACTTTAAGCACTACAAAATGCAACTTGTGGGCGCAGCTACCTCCGCTGAGCTTCATATAATACTGAGCCAAGTAGAGACAGATGATTTCAGCAGAGTTCCATTGCCTCCGGACGAAGCAGGTAGCGCTGATTAAACAAATCAACGGTTTTCAATTCTGCAAGATTGAGCCACAAGGCTTTTAATCCCACAGCCCTGGCACCAACCACATGCTGCATGGTGTCGTCTATAAACAAGGTTTCGTTGGCAACAAGGTCATTCTCCTGCAAAATCAGTTTGTAGGCATCAGGCTCCGGCTTTCGCAATCCTATCTTATACGACAAGTACGACTTTTCGAATAAATGATCGAGCCCTCTATGACCGATGGTTTGTAGCATATAATCCTCGTAAACTGGATAATGAATCGAATTGGTGTTGCTCAGCAAGAATATTCGATAATTTACTCCTACCCCACGAAGCAAATCGTCATGGTGCAATGGAAAATCCAGGAGCATGGCATTCCATGCAGCCATAATATTATCGTCAGAAATATTCGTTCCCGACAGTTGCCTTAAAGTTTGGCAGAAATCCTTCTCAGATATTTCGCCTCTGTCGAGTTTGTCAAAAAGATTTATTTGTGCTGCTTGCGTAAAAAAACCCTCGAAATCTTTCATTCCAAGTCTGGCAAAGGCATCCAAAGTAGCCTGATAACTAATGTTGAACAACACGCCGCCCAAATCAAAAATAATGTTCTTTATAGTATTCATTTCTAAGTTATTTGCCTATAAAAAGTTGGATAAAATACTCCATCATTCGCACTTGCCAATTTGTGGGAAAATCTCATCAGGCAAATTCTTGCAATAATTTTTGCCAAAGTTGCGAATGTTTATTCATATTTCGTACATTTGCAATCCCAAAACGGCATATTTCATGCTTTAACGGGCCCATAGCTCAGTTGGTTAGAGTAGCTGACTCATAATCAGTTGGTCGCTGGTTCGAGCCCAGCTGGGCCCACCAACATCAAACATCCTTGCAACACAAGGATGTTTTTTTATGCCCATTTCCAATTAGATTCTTGCAAGACAAACTTATGTACTTGCCCTTTGGCAAATTATCAAAGAATTGTATCCCGATTATTAGCTTCCAAATAAGGCGAATACGCCAAGATTTATTGTTCTGCTTAAGGTTTTTGCCATTAACTTTACTTTTTGAATAAAAGACTAATGAGTGAACATTTACAAGGCTTCGTATAATTGCATCTATCTTTGATTGGATTTTAGATATTTAAATTCAACAGTCTAAAATTTTAAACACTGAATGCTATGGCAAAGAAGTTTCTTGCAATTTTACTTTCGCTTATAGTCCTTGTTTCGTGTGGAGAGCCTGAAGTTCCTGAAATACCGGAAGCACCTAAGACCCCAACACTTGAAATTCGGGGAGCCGATATGTCGTTTTTGCCCGAAGTGCGACAAAGTGGTTTGGCAATTAGAAACGCCGCGGGTGTTCCCGAAGATATGCTTGCTACGCTGAAAAATGCCGGAGCCAATGTGGTGCGCTTGCGACTTTGGAACAATCCGACTACCCCTACTTCGGGATTCGAAACCGTGAAAACCCTTTCAACCGAAATCAAAAATCGCGGAATGAAGGTGATGCTCACCCTGCATTATTCCGATAGTTGGGCAGACCCCGGTACACAAACGATTCCTGCATTGTGGCAGGGAATTTCTTACGAAAGGCTTTTAGATAGTGTCTATCATTTTACCCGAAGGGTAGTGCAGGCCATACAACCCGAATACATAAAGATTGGCAATGAAATAAACTCCGGTCTGTTGTGGCCCCATGGTCACATCAATCAACCTACACAGATGCGGGCTTTGCTACAGAGAGGCATTGAAGCAGTGCGAACCTACAGTCCAAGATCGAAAATAGTAATGCACATTGGTGGTACTACTGCTGCAAATTATTTTTTGGGACGCATTGCAGGATTAGATTACGACATCATAGGCATTTCGTATTATCCTAAATGGCACGGTACAAACCTTAGCGCACTGCAGCAGGCACTCACACAAATTGCATCCAACCACCAAAAACCAATTTTTATTGCCGAAACTTCTTATCCATTTACTCTTGGATGGAACGACTGGACTAACAATGTAGTAGGAGAAGCCGGGCATTTGATACCTGGAATACCGGCCACCAGCGAAGGACAATTAGCCTTCATGCAGCAAATTCGGCAAATCATTGACAATGTACCTAATGGAATTGGATTTGTGTATTGGGGAGCTGAATGGATAAGTTACAGGGGCGTCCAAGCTACAGACGGCTCAACTTGGGAAAATCAAGCTCTTTGGGACTTCAACAATCGTGCGCTGCCGGCTATTTCGGTATTTGCGCCCTGATAACCCAACCGACCAAGAACGCCTAAGTCCGACAGATTTGCAGCAGCACAATGTTGAAATTTTGACAAGCTACATGATGTTACTTGTGGAAAAATCCGACTCAACAACCGAAAAATCCACAAATAAGCCAATTGACGCATCACTCGCTCGAAACCATTAGTCCCATTCCCATTCATCAAAAGCACAAAGAGTAAGGGGATAAGGCTGCCGGCAGAGTTTAACCGCCCATGGTTAAAACATTCAAATTGTTTGTTTGCGGCATTGTTTTGATGAATAATTCTTACGAATTTTATGGGATAATTTTTTCAAACAATGTGCATCATCATAGCAAGCCCCCTGCAAAACATTTCGCCATGGATTAGGGCTATTCAAAAGGTAGATAGCTCGATAGAAGTTTTGTCGCTCGACGAGGTAACCGACCAATCAACCGTGGAGTTTATTTTAGCTTGGAATCAGCCACCGGGTATTTTTGCCCATTTCCCCAATCTCAAAACCATCTCTTCGATGGGTGCAGGCGTTGACCATCTCGTAAAAGACAAATCCATTGCTCCGCCGGTAAATATTGTGCGGATAATAGACCCCCTGCTATCGCAGGATATGTATGAATTTGTGCTTGCCACCATCATGTCGCAACTTAGAATGCTGCCCATGTACAGGGAAAACCAAATTCAAAAGGTTTGGAAAAAGAAACTGTATAGGCGCATTTCGGATATTAGGGTTGGGATAATGGGAACAGGAAATATTGGTGCACATGTAGCAACCAAGCTTACCGAAGCCGGATTTTCGGTAGTGGGTTGGGGGCGTTCACCTAACCCATCGCCTCAAGGCATAAAGAAATACTATGGAATGGAGCAACTTGCAGATTTTTTGCGCAGTTGCAATTTGTTAGTATCTCTGCTTCCATTAACATCAGAAACTCAGGGAATATTAAACTACAACTATCTAAAGCAATTGCCCAAAGGAGCTTGGGTAATAAATATTGGAAGAGGCGGTCTTTTGGTTGACGACGACCTTGTGCAACTCATTGACCAAGGACACATTGAAGGAGCGAGCCTCGATGTTTTTGTAACGGAACCATTGCCCGACGACCATGTGTTTTGGAGTCATCCCAAAATATTTGTAACTCCGCATATTGCCAGTCTTACACATCCCGACTCGGTAGCTGCCCAAATAGTAGAGAATTATCATCGAACCAAACTGGGAAAACCACTGTTGCATTTGGTAAATCGCTTATTGGAATACTAAAAACGGCTGCATTATAAGAACCATTAACCAAGATCTGCCCTAAATAAGTTATCATGCTAAAGCTCAACGGAATTTTCCCTCCAGTAACAACACCTTTCGACAAATCGGAAGAGTTTAAGCCCGATGCACTGCATCAGAACCTACAGCAATTGGCGCGTTACCCATTGGCCGGTTTTCTGCTGCTGGGTTCTAATGGAGAAGCGGCAATGCTTTCGCAAAAAGAGAAGTTTTCAGTACTCCACACTGCCCGCGAGGCCGTTTTGCCCGATAAACTAATGCTTGCAGGCACGGGATGCGAGTCAACCAGAGAAACCATTATCCTTACAAAAGAAGCCGCCCGGGCTGGGGCCGATGCTGCGGTAGTGCTTAATCCGTCGTTCTACAAATCGCAGATGGATGCAGAAACCCTCAGGGCACACTATCATTCGGTGGCCGATGCATCCACCATTCCGATTATCATTTACAATATGCCCCAAAACACCGGCATAGACCTATCTGCAGAAACCATTCTCAACATTGCAAGGCACGACAACATTGTTGGGCTAAAGGACTCCGGAGGCGATATACAGAAATTGCAGAACATTGTTTCGAATAGCAAACAAAACTTTCAGGTACTTGCAGGCTCGGCGGGGTTTCTTCTGCCAGCATTGCAAATTGGAGCTGTGGGTGGTATTTTGGCATTGGCCAATATTGCCCCGCAGGTCTGTTTGAAGATTTACAACTTGTTTGTAGAAAATCGATTGGACGATGCCTTTGTATTGCAGCAAGAAATTGTAGAGCTAAACATTTCTGTAACTCGAAAATGGGGAGTGCCGGCACTTAAAGCCGCTTTGGACTATTTGGGTATGTATGGCGGTGTGTCGCGAAAACCACTCCTAAAAGCATCGGAAGACGCAATAGGAACTGTGATTATGCTTTTGGAAAAGCTTCAAAAGGAACAACAAATATGAATGCTGGTATGCTACCGAGAACAGTATCAATATTTGCAAAAGCTTCCGATTTTCTCTACAGGTACTCTCGCCTAAAAACCATAATTGTAGTAGGTGTGGTATTCGTGGCATTTCAGCAAGGGATTTTTCCGCATTTTATGAAGGAAATTGCGCTGACCACAACCTACCCAATACCCGATTTGATATTTGGGTTTCATGTAGAGCAAGCTTATGACTTTGTTGCAAGTACTGGCAAAGAAGGTCGCAAAGCTTATTTGGATACTCTACTCTGGATAGACTCCCTTTATCCGCTCGTTTACAGCTTATTCCTTTCGTTAATCGTAGGTGTCGCATTCAAAAGAATACCCTCAGGTCTTCAAAAACTTAAACACTTAAATATTTTGCCCTTTGGTGCTGCCATAGCCGATTACTTTGAAAACACAGGATTAATAATCGTGGTGCTTTCATATCCAACTAAAACTGCATTTGCAGCACAATTGGCTTCGATTTTCGGCATGATAAAATGGTCTATTGTGGCTGTTTCAATGGCAATTATTATTATAAGTTTGCTCTATATGGCATTTCTTGCTTTAAAATTTAAAAAAAACCACCCGACACAGTAAAAAAACTTGTATTTTGCAGCCATAAAAGCCAAAACAAACATGAACCCAATCAAGACTTGCTTTTTCATTACTCTTTTCGTTCTCGGTATTTCACAGGTATCTATCGGGCAATCCGATGAAGCAATACGCGCTCGCGCAAACGAAATTCACCAAAGGATTCTCACCGTTGACACCCATGTGGATACGCCCTTGCAAATGATGAATGAAGATTTTGACATTAGCAAAAGAAACGACCCCCGCGGGCGTGGTGCCAAGCTGGATTTTCCACGAATGCGCGAAGGGGGATTGGATGCCGCTTTTTTTGCTGTATTTATTGGGCAAGGGCCACTCACGCCCGAAGGATATGAAGCAGCACTCCGCCGCTCTCTCGAAAAGTTTGTAATGATAAGAAGTGCCTTGCACACCCATAGCGATCAGGTAGGACTTGCGCTTACATCGGCCGATGCAATGCGGCTGAAACGACAAGGAAAACTTGCCATTTACATTGGCGTAGAAAATGCTTTTCCTATAAATCACGACTTGAGCCTCATACAAACATTTTACGATTTGGGGGCAAGGTATATTGGGCTTACCCACTCGTTGCACAATCAGGTAGCTGATGCCTCTACTGACGAGTCGGGGCCTTTGCATAATGGATTATCAGACTTTGGCAAGGAGGTAGTTCGCGAAATGAACCGCCTGGGTATGATCATTGATGTAAGCCACTTGTCGGATGAAGCATTTTATGATGTTCTGCGTGAGAGCAAAGCCCCTGTGATTGCATCGCATTCCAATGTAAGAGAATTGGCCAATCATCCCCGAAACATTGACGATGATATGATTCGCGCTCTGGCAGCAAATGGCGGCGTGTTGCAACTTTCCATATTGAGCGATTATGTGAAAGAATTGCCATCAAGTCCCCAGCGCGATTCGGCAATGGCAGCACTTAGGCAGCGATACAACAATTTTCAGGGGCTTACAGATGAGCAAATGGATAGTGCCCGCCGACAATGGTTTGAGATTTCGGCAAGGTATCCACGCCCTTTAGCAACGGTGGCCGACTTGGTGGATCATATAGACCATGTAGTGCAATTGGTGGGGATAGATTTCGTGGGTATCGGAACGGATTTCGACGGTGGTGGTGCACTTAAAGATTGTTTTCATGCTTCGGAATTGGGCAATATTACCCTCGAGTTGGTAAGACGGGGGTACAGCCGCAGAGAAATAGAGAAAATCTGGTCAGGCAATTTTTTAAGGGTTTTCAGAGAAAACGAACGATTGGCCAGACGCCTTGCCCGACAAGGCAGTCGCTGATTACAGTGGTTGCAGACCCAGTCCAGCTCCCGGAGCCAAGCTCATAATGCCATTTTCCAGCTTAAACCCACCCTTGGCAACATCTATGGCAAGATCGAGGCTTCCATCAAGGTCTAAAAAAGTAGTGTTTTTGAAGCTGAAGGCAAGATGCAATGCAGCAGCAATGCTGATAACACTTTCGTCGTTGCATCCCCACATTAGCTGAATTCCATGCCATTGAGCTATGTGGGCTATTTGTTGTGCCTGGGCTATTCCACCTGTTTTCATCAATTTGATGTTGAAAATACCACAAGCGTTTTTTGATGCCAATTGTAAAGCATCAGCATAGGTTATCAGGCTCTCATCGGCTGCAATGGATTGGCGCATTTGCACAGGAAGCCTTGCCATACCCTCAATATCTTCCGCTTTTAATGGTTGCTCAATAAGCTCAAGATTCAGCGATTGCACTTTATTGTAGAATTGCAGGAACGCCTCCCTACTGTAACCCTGATTGGCATCTACCCGTATTTGCACATTTTGCCCAAATCGCTCCCGCAGCTTGAACAGCTTCTCTATATCATCTTCTACTACTTGCCCCAGCTTAACTTTCAAATACCGAAAACCCATTGCATAGAACTCTTCAGCATCTTTGAGTGTTTCGTCAACAGGTTTTATCCCAATGGTAATAGATGTGGGCATTTGAGAAATAGTTTGCCCCAGAAGTCCTGCTAGCGGCACTCCAAGCAATTTGGCAAAAGCATCGTGCAATGCAATGTCTAAAGCGGCTCTACTACCGGGGGTACTTCCAAAGTTGCGTTCCAAAAAAATCAAAACATCGCCAAACAACCTTATATCCCTACCTCGCAACAAATCATCAGCTTTGGTACTCAATGTACGGTAGCAATCCACCACCGACTCTCCCACAACCCAACTGCTCGGATTTGCAGCACCGTATCCCACAATTCCGTTTTCCAATTCGAGCCTTACAACAACATTCTCAACATTATCAACTGTTTTGTAGGCAATGGCATAAGGGCGGATAGTGCCCAAGTTGCATAATTCAACGGATACTTTTTGGATTTTCATTGGTAAAGGCGTTTTGTTTTACAAAATCAGAAAGATGTAAGGTCTTATAAATGCATGGCAATAATACGCACCAACCGCCCCACTCCCATTTCTATAGGCAATACAACAGGTATGTTTAACTCCTTTTCCAATGCTTCGGCAAAGGAAAAGGCTTCTTCCGAAGTCATATCTTCGGTATTCACAGTAATTGCCATTACAGGAGCACCATAATACGAAAGGAGTTTTAGCTCATCTGCAACAGAAGGCATCATGGCAGGGTACTGCTCCAAGCCCTTAAACTTCTGTCGCTTTGGCACAATCTGTAGAATAACTGCATCGGCTGATGCCGAGAGGATAAATTCAGCTCCACAAGGACCACTGGGATTGCGCAATGCCGATTGCCCTTCGATAAGCATTACTCTTGGATGCCGTTCGTAGAAGCATTTCAGAATGGCACCCTCCAATTCGCCCGAAATAAAATCGTTGATGGTAGCATCGAAGATAAAACCATATTCCGAGCCTTGCATCCAGCCAGTTTGCCCTGTATAAATCATTTCTGCAGATACTCCTTCCTTGCGAAGACAACTTACAAGAAACTGAGAAGTGGTTCGCTTACCTACAGAACAGTCGGTTCCTAATACCGCTATTTTATAACTGGTAACTTTTTCGATGGAACCATCCCAAAACCGCAACTCTTTGAACGATTTGGGTTTTCTAATGTCTGTGATTTGTAATCCTTTGGTCCGAGCCAGGGCTGCAATATCCGTATCATCGGATAGCAACTGATGAAGGCCGTTTACAAGATGCAGGCCTTGTTCCATACACGCTATCAGTTGAGGTTTTAAATCATCGGGCAGTTTGCCGCCCTTGGTTGCAACTCCAACAATACAATGGGTTGCCAAACCGGGATTTTCTGCAAAAAAAGCTTCGGGTGTGGAAAAAACCTTTATGGGGTTTGCCAATGGAACTATTTCGTGGGCAAGCAAACCTCCGTTATTGCAATCAATAACGCCAACTATCTCAAATCGCTCACCACTACGCACAAGACCATGGGCAGTCTTGGCATAATTGGTAGCAAACATACCTCCGGTTAAAATAATTGCTTTATCCATTTTCGTAGGTTATTACATTAAAAAAAACCAGCTCTCATTAAACGAAAAATCGACCTGCACCTTTAAATATGATGCTGCAAAAAATCAAATATTCATTTCAGAACCGGTTGAAAGGTAGTAATAAAATCAGATTGATGAACCGTCAGCTACAAGCATCCTAACAAAATAACGCTGTGGCAATGAATAAATTTTTGCTTGCGATTATGAATCAAAAAAGTTTAACGAGCGTTTAAAACATTTTTATATATTTGTCGGCGCATCTGCTCGAAGTCATCCATTAATGGCTTTAGCAAGAAAGATGTAAGCAACGGGCATGATCCGTTGAATCAAAAGCAGGAAATGCAGTTTATCATGCGAGCTGTTTCGGTCCGTATAATTTTAAATCCATTACGAATGAAAAAATCATTGTTGCTAATGGCGTTTGCCATGTTTCTTGGAGTAAAGTCCTACGCCCAAGCCGACCAAATTCTTGGAATTTGGCTAACAGCAGAAGGCAATTCTCAGGTTGAAATCACCAAAGCACCCAACGGTCAGTTTGTGGGTAGAATTGTATGGATGGAGGAACCTTTGGATGAACAGGGAAGACCTAAAGTTGACAAAGACAACCCTAATGCAAGCCTAAGAACCAGACCTTTGCAAAACCTTATGATACTTCAGGGTTTTACTTTCAACGCCAATCGCAGAGAATGGTCGGGTGGCACTATCTACGATCCCCAAGAAGGCAAGACTTACGATGCAGTTATGCGCTTAGATGGAAATAACAAATTGATTCTCCGAGGCTTTGTTATGGGAATGCGTATGTTGGGACGCAATTCTGAATGGACTCGGGAAAGAGCTAGGAGGTAATCCGATTTTCTTTTGCTATAATAGCCGCCGGCATTGCTGAGCGGCTATTTTGGTTTTTTAGGGAAAAGCCAGGTCGTACAATTGAAATACCGATTATGGCAGATACAATTACTTTCTACCATAGTCGGCCGGAATTTCACCCCAGTTTTCGGTATCCCACTTTAGAATTTTGTTTGTCCAAGTATGGGTTTTCAACCAGTTTTCTGCTCGGGTTATCAAATCAAAAACTCTAATATTTTGGTTAGACTCCGTAACGGTTGTGCGTGCCTTTTTGTTTTTTACCCACGCAATTGCCGTTTTTGAGTCTGAATAAATGGGAAGATCTACGCCCTTTGCCTTGCACCACGCCAAAGCGTGCACCAAAGCGAGAAATTCCCCAATATTATTTGACGCACCCGAAAAGGGTCCCATTTTGAAAATAAGCTCCCCACTAAGCGAGTAAACGCCCTGATACTCCATTTCTCCTGAAACCATATTGCAAGCTGCATCCACAGCGATGCTTTGGGTGGCAGGTGGAGTTTTGGAATGCCCAATAGCACTTTTTGCGATTTTTTCTTTTTTCCCAATATGCTTGTATGGATTATCTTCTAGGGCTTTTTGTGCTTCGTCTTTTGATGTAAAAGACTTGTACTTAGCCCCTATGTAACCATCCACCGCTTTCTTGCAATCCGCCCAATTTTCGAACAGGCCCTTGTTGTGGCCTTCCCACACTGCATAATATTTTTTAGGTGGCATAGAACAGAGAATCTAAGTTCGTTTCAATTTCAGCCCATCCCATCCCATGGAAGTTAGTTTCACCTTTTGCCCTGACGATGTTATCAAGTTAGCACCCTTGCCAACTTGTTTAATATGACCAATAATGGAAATGTTTTCCATGTCTTTTACTTTTTCATAATCACTTTGGGATACCGTGAAGAGCAATTCGTAATCTTCTCCCCCACTCAAGGCACAAGTAGCAGGGTCAATTTCAAACTCATGGGCTACTGTGGCCATTCTGCTATCTATGGGCAAATGTTCTTCGTAAACAACTGCACCCTTGTTAGAATTTTTGCAGAGATGCAAGATTTCTGATGCAAGCCCATCAGAAACATCAATCATAGAAGTTGGAATTATATCCCTTTCTAATAGCTGCAGGGTAATATCGCGCCTTGGCTCGGGTTTCAACTGCCTTTCAACTACGAAAGTATAAGGAGTCAGGTCGGGCTGGGTAGCAGAATTACCCATAAACGCAACTTTCTCGCGTTGGAGCACTAATAATCCGCAATAGGCCCCTCCTAAGCTGCCGCTAACACAAATAAGGTCGCCAACTTTAGCGCCGCGACGGTAGGTAATCCTATGTTTTTCTACCCTACCTATGGCCGTAATCGAGATGGTCAATCCCGAAGGGATAGCTGTAGTGTCGCCTCCAACAAGATCTACTTTGTACTTTTTGCACGCTGCATTAATGCCTTCATAAATATCTTCGAGTGCTTCTACCGAGTACTTACTCGAAACTGCAAGCCCGATAATTATTTGTGTTGGCACCCCATTCATTGCATAAATATCCGATAGGTTTACAGCAACACTTTTATAGCCAAGATGTGTCAGGGGAGTATAGGTCACATCGAAATGCACCCCTTCTACAAGAAGGTCTTTAGTTACAACGAGATACTCATCACCAAATTGCAACACAGCAGCATCGTCGCCCACACCTTTTTGTGTGCTACTGTTGTAAATCACCAAATCTTTGGTTAGCCTGTATATTAGGGCAAATTCGCCCAATTGTTCAATATTGGTTAGCTCTGGTAATGGTTCGTAGTTCATGTGTTATTATCTTGGTTTAATATTTTCTGCTGAAGCTCTATGGATTTCCGGTGAACCAACTCCAATAAACTCCTCAGAAAGTCAGGTTCGATGCCAAGCTCCAAGCCTCGCTTCATTCGATCTTTATAAATGTTCGTCCATCTGCGAATTTGCAGGATGGTGATGTTGTTTTCTTTCTTCAGCTCACCAATGCTTTTAACTATCTCCATCCTTTTTGCAAGGAAATGCAAAATGTTTCGGTCAATCTCGTCAATGTGCCTCCTATATGCTTCCAGTTGCTGCAAAGGCAGCCCTTTCACGCAAGCAGGCCTTCTCAATACAAGATTGTTGGCAAGTTCGAGCAGACCCTCGGGCGTAAGCTGTTGACTGGAGTCGGTAAGAGCGTCTTGGGGTCGGCAGTGGGATTCAATCATCAGTCCATCGAAATC
>DMJL01000293.1 GCA_003451785.1 Bacteroidales bacterium | reverse complement strand
GATCCCATTTCGTCGGCAAGAGTATTTACATTCACATGACCATTGCCACGAGCAATGATTACCATGGAGTGAAGTGCCAATGATGCAGCTTCCGAAAAATGTACGAGTTTGGCCATTAGTAGTAATGTTTTGTTGAAATTGGCTATCAGAATTCCATTTTTTGGGTGCGGATTCCGTTTATTGTTGCAAGTTCTTCTTCTAATTGGTTTACATCTTCATTGCTACATAGCAAATCCAGAATTATCAGTCCGCATCCATCGCACTGAGGTCTTCCAATGTCGTGCAAGCCAAGCCTGGTTCTTATGCAATTGCCATACTTGGTAAGCACCTGTTGCAAGGCAATTACTGCTTCACCGGGTTTTTCCACCAATATTCCCAAAATTCTGACAGTAGCCATAGTCAGTAATTTATTTTAGTTTTTCAAATTCCATTTTTTGTACCTCAATGCCTCCGATACCTTGGAGTTCCACGAGCATGTTATTTATTTCAGCTTCACTTCCTTCCACCACCAAAATTATAGTGCCCATACGGCTGCAAACTGCCTGAGAAAGTTCGTGAAATCCTAATCGCGTCTTGATAATAGTTGAAAACCTCGAAAGCACCTTTTGGGTGCGGCTGGCCTCCTTAATGCGATCGAACACCAGAATTCCAAGTATGAGGGTTCTATTCATATCTCTTAGCTGTTTAAAAATACAAATCGCGCTTACCTTCTTTAATCTGTTGAAGCTTCTCCACAAGGCTTACTGTATTTTGGGATCCAGACAATTCATTTACTTTCTGTTCTATGAGTATGTATCCCTGCTCTTTAGTTTGCATGGGTGCATAATCTTCCAAATATTCTGCCAAAGTGAGCAATGCATTTGGCGAGCAGAATCTTTTGATAAATCCGGGCACCGTAAATTCCATAAAATGCTCACCTGTGCGATCGAGTCTATAGCAGGCTGTACAAAATGAAGGTATGTAGCCCTTGTCTATCAACTCATTCATGATTTCGTTGAGCGACCTTGTGTCGTTTATCTGAAACTGCTCCTTACTAAGGTCTTGACTTGCAGCAACAGCAGTTTTTCCTTTAGAATAGCCCCCAAGTTCAATATTAGTTCCTCCATCAATCTGCGAAACACCAAAGCGCAAAACTTTGTCTCTAATTTCTGCCGGCTCTCGGGCTGTGAGTATCATTCCCGTATAAGGCACGGCGAGCCTCAGGATAGCTACAAGTCTTACAAACTCATCGTCTTTTACCAAATAATTTTTGTCAATATCGAGATTCATCGCATTTTGCACGCGGGGAAACGATATGGTATGTGGCCCAACATGATACACTGCCTCCAAGTGATTCACATGCCTAACTAACCCCAGAGCTTCGAATCGCCAATCGTACAATCCAAACAAGGCTCCAATTCCCACATCGTCAATTCCTGCTTCCTGCGCTCTGTCTAATGCAGTCAAGCGCCAGTGGTAGTCGCTTTTCATACCCCGTGTGTGCACTTTTGCGTAAGTAGGTTGATGGTATGTTTCCTGAAAAATTTGGTAAGTACCTATCCCTGCATCCTTAATTACTCTAAATCCTTCAATGTCGAAGGGAGCTGCATTGATATTCACTCGCCTAATTTCACCATTCTGATGTTTGGTGGCGTAAACCACCTTCACAGTATCATGGATAAACTGTGCAGAGTATTTGGGGTGCTCGCCATAAACCAAAATCAACCGCTTATGCCCTTGGTCTATCAGTGCCAAAGTTTCCTTCTCCAATTCACCAAAGTCGAGTGTAACCCTCTTAATTTCTTTATTGCTGGCTCTAAAGCCACAATACAAGCAATTGTTGGTACAAAGATCGCCAACATATAAGGGAGCAAACAACACAATTCTCTCCCCATAAACCTTTTCTTTCAACTGTCGTGCGCCTTCCAAAATTTCTTCAATAAGCTCAGGGTCGGTGGTCATGAGCAAATCCGCAGTTTCTTGCAAGGAAAGTCGCTTCTTGTTGAGCGATGCCTGAATGATGTCTCTTACCCTCGACTTGTCTGTGTTTGCATTGTTAAGGGCATGCCAGATCTCATCAGGGTCAATGAACGAAACCATTCTTTCATCGGGGATGCTATATTTTTCGGGGTTGTAAATCATGTATCTGTCTTGATTTGGGCAAAGTTACAATTTTTGCAAATGGGCGATATTCAGTTGGAGAAATAAATTGTATTCAAAGGTTTAAATACTTCAAATACTTTAAATACCTAAAATATTGCCTTCCTATACCATTATTTGCAGCCCGTCGTAAGCCAGAAATACATTGTCGGGCAATTCGGCTTGTACGGCTTCATGCAATCCCATAAAATGACTCAGGTGGGTGATGTAGGCTCTGGTGGGTTTTACATGTGCAATAATTTCCAAAGCTTCGTCTAACGAAAAGTGTGAAATATGTTTCGATTTTCGCAAAGCATTAACTACCAATACTTCCGAGTTTTCTAATTTTACTTTTTCTGACTCGGAAATAAAACTTGCATCGGTTACATA
>DMJL01000078.1 GCA_003451785.1 Bacteroidales bacterium | reverse complement strand
TTTATGGAACCAATCAAACCAGGATTAGGACCACCCGTTTAGCGGAATTTGCAATTCCGACAAATATAAGCTCTATACCACCCCTACGGGGTTTGTAGCGTTGTTGTTGGATAATTTACTACGAACATCTCACTCCTACGGGGTTGCAAAATCATTTTGTAACCCCGACCTTCAGGTCGGGGGATTCAATGAATAATGACGAAACGGGCTTTAGCCTTGACAATTCGGGCGGGAAAGCAACGATTGCCCTAAGGCAATAAAACCTTATTAATTAGTAGCCAATGAGATACGAAAGAAAATTTAGCCTTATTTTCTTTGGAAATGTTTTCAAAGTTGCATTATGTGCAGCAAATTTTACAAACATCCGACGCCAACCTGGCAAATAAGGTAATAAGGCTCGATGATTTACGGCGACATTATTGCTACTAAGGTTATAATTTTGACCTGAATGGCAAATTCTGCACAAACTAAGTCTTGCATTTAGCTGCTTACCAGAATTGAAGCAAAATGGGTTTAAAAAAGATTCTCGAGCAGATTATCGTTTACCAAATTGGGTAAGGTAACTTTTAGTTTTGGTTCGTTGGCCATTGCTCTTTTGATAGCAAATATTGCTTCGGGATTTCGTGCCCAACTGCGACGAGCTATGCCATTGTTAACATCCCAAAACAGCATAGACTCCAATCGGCGATCTGCATCGTGGCTGCCATCCAAGACCAAGCCAAAACCACCGTTGATAACTTCACCCCAGCCAACACCACCACCATTGTGGATACTTACCCAAGTGGCTCCTCTAAAGCTATCGCCAATAACATTGTGAATGGCCATATCTGCGGTAAACTGCGATCCATCGTAGATATTGGAAGTTTCCCGATAAGGGCTATCTGTACCACTTACATCGTGGTGATCGCGACCTAAGATTACAGGTCCGCTAAGTATATTTTCTTTAATTGCTTTGTTAAATGCCTTTGCTATACGAATGCGCCCGGTGGCATCGGCATACAATATGCGCGCCAATGAGCCTACTACAAGCTTGTTCTGTTCTGCTTGTTGTATCCACAGCAAGTTATCGGCAAGTTGTTGTTTTATTTCATCGGGTGCTTCAATCAGCATCTCCTGTATCACTTGAGCAGCTATTTGGTCGGTTTTGCGCAAATCGTCCACATTGCCCGATGCACATACCCATCTGAATGGTCCAAATCCATAGTCGAAACACATGGGCCCCATAATGTCTTGCACATAAGATGGGTAAATGAATGTGCCATCGTTGTTTAAAACATCAGCACCAGCCCTACCAGCTTCTAAAAGAAACGCATTGCCATAATCCCAAAAATACATACCTCGGTCGGTCAGGGTTTTTATGGCATTCACCTGCCTGATAAGTGAGTCCTGTACACACTTTTTGAAGGCAGTTGGATCGTCAGACATCATTTTATTGCTTTGTTCTAAGGATAATCCTACCGGATAATAGCCCCCTGCCCACGGATTGTGCAACGATGTTTGGTCGGAGCCTAATTCTACGGGTATGTTTTTTTCAACAAGTGCTTCCCAAAGATCCACTATGTTTCCTGCATAAACCAATGAGACTGCTTCTTTTGCAGCCTTGGCACCTAATATTCTATTGCAAAGGGCATCCAAATTGCTAAAAACTTCATCCACCCATCCTTGTTCGTGGCGCACTTTGATAACCTTAGGATTGATTTCGGCCAAGACACCAATGGCACCAGCAATCACCGCAGCTTTTGCCTGTGCGCCCGACATGCCTCCAAGACCACTTGTTACAAACACCCTGCCTCTCAGCGTGCTATCGTTGCCCAACAATCGCCTACCTGCATTCAGAACCGTGATAGTAGTACCATGTACTATTCCCTGTGGCCCAATGTACATAAAAGAGCCAGCGGTCATTTGCCCATATTGGGTTACACCCAATGCATTGAATCGCTCCCAATCGTCGGGTTTGCTATAGTTGGGTATCATCATTCCGTTGGTAACCACCACGCGAGGTGCATCAGGATGGGAAGGAAACAAACCCAAAGGATGCCCGCTGTACAAAACCAATGATTGCTGGTCGTCCATCTCAGCAAGATACTGCATGGTGAGCAGATATTGTCCCCAGTGCTGAAAAACAGCACCATTTCCTCCGTAAGTAATCAGTTCATCTGGATGCTGTGCAACAGCATGATCGAGGTTGTTGCTGAGCATTAGCATGATTGCTGCACAATGCTTGCTCTTGTGGGGATATGCTTCGATATTGCGAGCCGAAATGGGATATGTAGGTTTATACCGATAGGCATAAATACGACCAAATTCCTTCAATTCTATAGCAAATTCCTTAGCCAAAACGCTGTGATGCTCCACTGGAAAATATCGCAATGCATTCCTTACAGCTAGAGCTTTCTCCTGTTTGTTGAGAATGTCTTTGCGCCTGGGGGCGTGATTCAAGGCTGTATTGTAAACAGGAGTTGGGGGCAAATGGGATGGAATGCCTTCAAGAATGGCAAGTTGAAAGTCGGTGTATTGCATCTGGCAAGATTTTGGGCAAAGTTAAAAATTTTGTTTGGCCAAGAGAACAAACTCCAAGAATGCTACAGAAGCAACTATAACATTGTGCTTGAAAGGGGTTTTAAAACATTTATTAGCTTATCATAATCGGCAATGAGCGAAACTGATAGAAGAACTAAAAAAGTTGTTACACAAGAGGGAGTCAGCCTGCTATTTCCAACTTGTTTTTGGGGAGAACAAAGTGGATACTGCAAATAGGGCACTTAATGCCAAAGCAATTGCATCGAGCAGTGGAGAGAATAAGGCAAGTCTGCCCTGTTCTAATTTTTTGCCAGCCAACGAAAAAACTATCATCATGCTCACTGTGCGCAATCCAAACATAACCAAAGCTATATACCCAACAGTTGAAAGATTGGCGAAAACCATTAACAGAATAAACAAAACATAAAATGCAAGTTGCGACAAGCCGAAAAGTCCCAACAAAAACTTAATTCTACCATTGTAAAAATTCCCTGCAATCATGTGCCTTTTCTTCTGCAGAAACCACTTCAAGAAGCTATCTTTAGGCTCAGAAGCCATCCAAGTATCGGGATGAATACAGATACGAGTATTTTTTCCTATAGCTACCATATTCACAAAAAGATCATCGTCGCCAGTAGGAATTTGATAGTGGGATGTAAATCCCTTATTTCGGAAGAAGAGATCTTTCGTGTAGGAAAGATTTCTGCCTACGCCCATATAGGGCAGCTTGGCCAGAGCGAACGACAAGTATTGAAGAGCTACGAAAAAAGTGTCGTATCGGATGAGTTTATTCAGTAGTCCTGGTTTTTTACTATGGGGGGCATAACCCAACACTATTTCGGTTTGTGGGTCGAAGCCTGCAACCATTTCCTTGAGCCAATGCACGCTCTTGGGGCTACAATCGGCATCTGTAAGTACAAGCAATGGATATTTGGAACACCTTATTCCAACAGCTAAAGGGAATTTCTTGCCAGAGAAGAAATTCAATTTCTTTTGCAGGTTAATAACTTTCAACCGAGGCTCTTTTGCCTTCATTTCATGCAAAAAGAAAAACGAATCGTCGTCGGAGCCATCGTTAACAACCACAACTTCAAACTCGGGGTAATCTTGATTGAAAATCAGAGGGAGATTCGTCTCAAAATTTTCGTATTCGTTGCGTCCACATACGATTACCGATACAGGAGGATAGTTTTCGGAAGTGTTTTTTCTTTTATAAAATGATAGGCGACTAAAAATTGCCCAGTAATAAACCAATTGTATTAGTACCACCAGACCAAAGACCCATAACATTATCCACCCAATCTGCTCAAACGCATCCAACAATAATTCTTCGGGCATTTACTACCTGTTTTTGAAAGTTGCAAAAATACCATATCCTTGCGAATCGTTCTTATCTTTGCCCAAAATTTAAGATAGGATAATGCAGTTTTCGATACATGCCACCGATAGTGGCTCCCAGGCACGCACCGGTCGAATCACCACAGACAACGGGGTTATCGAAACCCCCATTTTTATGCCGGTGGGCACAGCTGGCACAGTAAAAGGGGTGCATCATGCAGACTTGGAAAGTAGGGTTGAAGCACAAATTATACTAGGTAACACCTACCACCTTTATCTTCGTCCCGGTCTTGATGTTATGAGAGCTGCCGGCGGTTTGCATGGTTTTATGCATTGGCAAAAGCCTATACTTACAGATAGCGGCGGTTATCAAGTATATTCACTTGCCCATAGGCGCAAATTATCGCCCGAAGGTGTTACTTTTCAATCGCATATTGATGGTTCAAAGCATTTGTTTACACCCGAAAGCGTAATGGATATTCAGCGCATTATTGGTGCAGACATCATCATGGCATTCGACGAGTGCACCCCTTATCCTTGCGACAAGGATTATGCAAGAAAGTCTATGGCACTTACCCATGTTTGGCTAAAGCGATGTTGCACCCGATTCGACGATACCCAACCCCTGTATGGATACAACCAGACATTGTTTCCAATTGTGCAAGGAAGCACTTATGCCGATTTGCGCAAAGAATCAGCCCAATTTGTTGCCGATTGCAACCGCCATGGCAATGCCATAGGAGGGCTTTCGGTTGGGGAGCCTGCCGATGTGATGTACGAAATCACAGAGTTGGTTTGCAGCATACTTCCCACTGAAAAGCCCCGATACCTTATGGGTGTTGGAACACCGGAGAATCTCTTAGAGTGCATTGCCCTGGGGGTGGATATGTTTGATTGCGTAATGCCTACCCGCAACGCCCGAAATGGCATGTTGTTTACAAGCCAAGGCATTATAAACATTCGCAACAATAAATGGAAGAACGACTTTAGTCCCATAGACCCTGATGGTACTATTTTTGTGGATGCACATCATTCGAAAGCCTATTTGCGTCATCTTTTTGTTGCCAACGAAATGTTGGGACCTATGATTGCCACCCTACACAATCTTAGGTTCTACCTATGGCTTATGGAGCAAGCTAGGCAAAAAATACATGAAGGTTGCTTTGCATCGTGGAAAAACTCTATGGTAAAACAATTGATGCAAAGACTTTAACAAAAACTCAAGGTTTTAAAAGCATATATTATCCGCATGTTTGGGCTAAAGAAATTGGATTTGTACATTATAAGAAAATTCCTTGGGACATTTTTCTTCACAATGTTGCTGATCATTTTTATTGTAATCATCTTTGACTTCTCGGAGCGGATAGACGATTTTATCGAGCGGCAAGCACCCTTCAGAGAAATTGTTTTTGATTATTACCTCAACTTTATCCCCTTTTTTGTTAATCTTTTCAGTCCACTGTTTCTGTTTATCACGGTAATTTTTTTCACTGCCCGCCTTGCTCAAAACACAGAGATTGTAGCCATACTTAGCAGCGGTATAAGTTTCAACAGGATGTTGCTGCCTTATATTATACCTGCACTCATCATTGGAGTGATGTCGTCGGGATTGGCCAATTTTGTAATCCCCCCAGCCAATCGAATCCGATTGGAGTTTGAATCAAAATATTTTCGCGCACCAGAAACATTCTGGGGGCGGAATATACACCTGCAAATCAACCCCGGTGAGTTTGTTTTCATGGAGTCCTATAATCAGCCTACGGCCACGGGTTTTCGATTTACCTTAGAAAAAATAGAAGAAGGCAGGTTGGTTTATAAAATGAATGCGGAAACGGCTCGCTGGGATAGCATAACAGGAGTTTGGAGCCTATTGAACTACAATATCCGGCAAATTTCTGGTATAGAAGAAACTTTGACATTCGGAGCCAAGCGCGACACCATACTGCCTTTTTCGCCCAACGATTTTATCCAAAACCTTCGAAAAATTGAAACTCTGGGATTCACTGAACTACACAACTTTATAGATCGTCTCAGGCGCAAAGGTGCCGAAAATGTGGAGTTCTATCAAGTAGAGATGTATCAAAGATTGCTTTTCCCTGCTTCTGCACTGATTTTGACGCTTATTGGTGTTAGCCTTTCCAACAGAAAAGTGAGAGGCGGTATTGGGCTGCACTTAGGTCTGGGTCTGGGATTGAGTTTTGCATATATCCTGTTTATGCAGGTAACCACCACTTTTGCAACTAAAGGCAATTTGCACCCTATGATCGCCGTATGGATACCCAATATTTTCTTTGGCATCATTGGCTATGCTCTTTACAGGCTTTCGCCAAAATAAAAAAACCGGAAATCACTTCCCGGCTTCTTCTTTCTTTGTCTTAACAAAAATATCGGGCAAAACATATCCCAACAATCCTCCCCAAACCATACTGAGGTATGGACTGGAAGCTATGCCACAGGCGTTGGTTTCGCATCCTACAAAAACAAAATATCCCAAACCGCCCAAAACACCTACGGTTGTAAATGCAGCAATAAGCACTAAATAACGGCTCTTGGAGACTATGTAAGGAAACAATCGCTTCTTTTGCGATGGGGTTTCATTTGGAATGGTATTTTCCATGATTAACAGATTTAATTTTTGGTTTTGAATGGTTTGCTATCTAACTAAGCTTTTTCGATTCCAAAAACATCCTTTATAGCCTCCTCAAATGATTTCTTGGGCAAAGCACCAGCTACCATCTGAGGTTGCCCATTTACTGGCACAAACAAAATGGATGGAATACTCCTTATTCCAAACATGGCAGCAAGGTCTTGTTCTTTCTCGGTATCTATTTTGTAAATATCCACCTTACCCTTATACTCTTCTGATAATTCTGCCAATACAGGTGCTACCATTCGGCAAGGTCCACACCAGTCTGCATAAAAATCAATGATGCAAGGCTTTGAGCCTTCAAACTTCCAATCTTGGCTTGCTTCGAAATTAAAAACCTTTGCCTTGAAGGTATCCATTGTTAAATTTTCCATGTTATATGATGAATTTTAGTTTTTATGATTACAACAATTCGCTAATAGCATTTTGCAAAACTTCCTTTTGGGTAAGTCCAACAAATTTACTCACAGGATTTCCATCCTTGAAAATGATAATGGCCGGTATGCTCTGAATTTGAAAACGCGATGCAATATTGCCATAGTCGTCAACATTCAACTTAGTTATTAATGCCCTTTCACCTATGGTTGCAGCCAACTGCTCTGTGATAGGAGCCTGCCGGCGACAAGCACCACACCATGGTGCTCCAAATTCCACAAGAACCAATCCTTGACTTATTGTATTGTCAAAAGTTTCTTGGGTTAGCTCAATCACTTGGGAATTTTGCGTCTGAGAGTTATCCCCTGTTAGCATCCTACGAGAAACTTGCTCGTAAACAAAATATGCGAAAAGTGCTGTGCCAATTATAAATACCGCAATCACAAACGGTGGAAACTGGGTAATCTTATTCCTAAGCGACTGATTCATAATCTTTTTGGTGAAATTAATTTATTAATACTGCTTCAAGTGAAATGTTTAGATTGCGTTTCGTTTCGAATTCCACATTTAGAAACATCAACTTATGCAAATTGTTTAAAAATTTTTGCACAAAAGTATCTACTTATTTACATATTTGGATTTTCACTGGTGTTAATAAATCCTAAAACTTAAGCAGGGGTACGCTTGTGGGAGAAGTGCAGAGCATCCAGCCCAGCGGAGAATATTCCATTACTTCATATCCCACGGTTTTAACAGTGGGCTATTTAAATGCTGTGCGGGATTTTTAATTCCGCCTTCCGAAGAAACCAACCCCAAAGGGGTTGACGGTTTGTAGAAAACGAACCTTAACAATGGTGTGTACGACCCCGTCGGGGTCGAAGATTGGGAAGAATGATTTGCTGCTACAAACCTGCGACCCTTTAAGGGTCGAAAAAACATATTTGGCGGAATTTGTAACTCCGTCAGATAGATTTTCTATATCACGGCTACGGGGTTTGTAGCGTTGTTGTTGGGTAATTTACAACGAACATCTCACCCCTACGGGGTTGTAAAATCATGCAGTAACCCCGACCTTTAGGTCGGGGGAAGCTTAAACATCAATAATCAAGGGCTTTAGCCCTGACAAATCGGGCGGAATTACAAATTCCGCCCAGCGAAGGATGACAAAATGCCAATCGAGGATTGTCATGCTGAACGAAGTGAAGCATCTCAGTAACACCATAAAAGGAGATCCTCCCTTCGGTCAGGATGACAAAATAGAATCTCCTGTGTTATGGCAGTGCAACCACCGCCAAAATTGTCTCCATATCACCCCTACGGGGTTTTAACGGTTGTTGTTGGCTATTTTTCTTCGAACATCTCACCCCTACCGGGTTTAAAAAATCATGCAGTAACCCCGACCTTTAGGTAGGGGGAAGCAATAGTTGGGCAATATGCTCATCAGATTTATTCTAACAAAACCAAAACTATCACCAGCAGCCAATTTCTCAAAACAACTCCCAAAAAATCATAAAAAATTGTACGATTGTTTAATTTTTGTTTT
>DMJL01000081.1 GCA_003451785.1 Bacteroidales bacterium | reverse complement strand
TACGATTGTTTAATTTTTGTTTTATCAAAAGCAGGTTTGCTTACTGTAAAATATTATTATTCAATGGGTTGTTTGTGATAATAATCAAATGTTCAATTTGTTTTTTGCAAATCGGTTTTTAGTACCTTTACGGCGGATTAGTAGTCAAAAACTTTGAAAATAATGGCACGATATACCATAGTTACTGGCACAGGTTCCTTTTTGCCCGAGAAAATAGTAGATAATAAAAGTTTTTCAAAGGCGCAATTCTACAATAAAGACGGCAAACCCATTGAAAAAGCTACTGAAGAGATTATTGAGAAATTTTTTGAAATCACTGAAATAGAAGAGCGCCGGTATGTGGACGACCACCATACCACATCCGATCTAGGTTACTTTGCAGCATTGGATGCAATTAAAGATAGCGGCATAGATCCTGAAACCTTAGATTACATCATTGTAGCCCACAATTTTGGGGAGGTTTATTGTGGCGATCACAAGGTGGACATTGTGCCCACGCTAGCTGCACGCATCAAACATAAATTAGGAATAAAAAACCCTGATACAGTGGCCTACGATTTGCCCTTTGGTTGCCCTGGTTGGGTTCAGGGGCTAATTCAAGCCGACTACTTCTTGAAATCGGGCGATGCCAATTCGGCATTGGTTATTGGAGCTGAATCCATTTCTCGTGTAGCGGATCCTTACGATATAGATAGCATGATCTATGCCGATGGTGCAGGAGCTGCTGTGGTACAGGCATTTGAGAGTTCGCAGCCCGTAGGCATTTTGGCACATAAAACCCGAAGCGACACCTTCCAGCACCACCGCCTATTGTGGATGGATAATTCGTATAACCCCCAATTCAAACCCGGAGAACTTTTTCTGAAAATGAATGGTCGCAAGGTGTATGAATACGCCATCAGCTATGTGCCAGCTTTAGTGAAGGACTGCATTGAAAAAGCCAAAATTGATATTACGCAAATCAAAAAGATATTAGTACACCAGGCCAATGGCAAGATGAACGAAATCATTTTGCAAAAAACCATGAAGCTGTTTAAGATTAATCAATACTCGCCTGAGATAATGCCTATGACCATATCCAAACATGGCAACAACTCAGTTGCTACGGTTGCAGTGTTGTTGGATTGGGTGCGGAAACAAAAATTGGAAAATCATGCTATTAATCCCGGCGACTATATCATTTTGGCTTCGGTGGGAGCGGGTATGAATATCAATGCCATTATTTATAAATTTCCTGAATAGGCTTTCGCAAGATTTCTAATGACAGAAAAATCAAGTATGTTAATTGCCTGCTTTTAATTGTTTTAAGTAAATTAGCATTAATAAATTTGCGGTTGATGTTAAACAATATTATTCGGTTTATCGAAAATACAACCATGATCGGAAAATCAAAAATGGGAGGAAGGTTGACAAGATGGGTACAATTTTGGCTCGTTGTGTTTGCCTTATTTGCCATACATTCAGGTAATGTGTATGCTCAGGAACTAAATGCTCGTATCACGATTTCTGCTTCTGGATTGCCCGATGCTGACCAGCAATTATTGCAGACTTTGCAGGAGCAACTAACTGAATTTGTGAATCAACGCAATTGGACTTCCCACCAATTCCAGCCTTCGGAACGGATAGAATTCTCGATGATGTTTTCCATCACCGAGCGGAGCGTTGACGAATTTAGGGGCACCCTGAGTGTACAGTCGCGCCGTCCGGTGTTTAATACATCCTATCAATCTCCGGTACTCAATCATTTGGATAGAGATGTGGTGTTTAGATATGTTGCCAATCAGCCATTGCAGTTTTCTGAAAATCAGTTCTTATCCAATATTACTTCGTTGGTGGCCTTTTATGTTTACTTGGTGTTGGGGCTTGATTTCGATACTTTTTCGCCAATGGGAGGTTCCGATTTTTTTCGAATAGCCCAAAATATTGTAAATCAAGCACAGAATGCACCTGAGCCGGGCTGGAAATCGTTTGAAAGTCGCAGAAATCGCTATTGGCTTGCAGAAAACCTAATGAACCCGGCACTACGACAAGTGCGCGAGGCTCTGCATCAATACCATCGATTGGGCTTCGACCGCTTATCTGAAAGTGTTCCTACCGGCAGGGGAGAGGTTCTCAAAGCATTGGAAATGCTTAGTTCTGCCAACAGAGAGCGACCCGGTAGTTTCATTATACCCGTTGTGATTGCTGCAAAAAGCGATGAACTCATTGAGCTATTTGCACCCGCAAGTCCCGACGAACGAAATAGGGTATTCGCAATTTTGAATGAATTGGATCCGGGCAACACTAATAAATATCAAAGACTTAGACAATAGTCGCACAATTGGCGGATTAAACGCTTGATTAAATTTTACCTTCTCTTTATATTAAAGTTTTTTAACTTTGCCGTGCCTTATTTGAAACAAATATGCTGGTTCACCTCTTGGTAGAAAATTACGCCTTAATCGAAAAGTTAGACATCACTTTCACCGATGGATTAACGGTAATTACAGGCGAAACCGGTGCCGGTAAATCCATCATGTTGGGAGCTTTGGGTTTGATTCTTGGCCAACGAGCCGATACCCAAGCATTGCTGCAATTAGATAAAAAATGTATTGTAGAAGGCACATTCAATCTCACCCATATTGCTATCCAAGATTTATTTGATAACCATCATTTGGACTATGAGCCATTGAGTTGTTTCAGGCGCGAAATTACCCCCCAAGGCAAGTCGCGGGCATTTGTAAACGATACTCCCGTAAATCTTACGGTGCTAAAAGAATTGGCAGACAGACTCATAGATATCCATTCCCAGCATCAAACACTTTTGCTTGGCAATTCGTCGTTCCAATTCGATGTGCTCGATTCTTTTGCGGGCAATTTACAATTGCTGCAGGAGTATAAGGCGTTGTTCCAAACTTGGCTCTCGCAAAAATCTCAGTTAGAATCCTTAGTTGCAGCCGAATTAAAATCTAAGTCTGACATTGACTACTACAAGTTTTTGTACGATGAGTTGCAGAAATCGCAGCTAAGTGCATCTGAGTTTGTGCAGTTGGAAAAAGATCTCAAAATAATGAGCAATGCGGAAGCCATAAAGATGGGGATTGATAAAGCCGTTTTTCTTTTTAGTGGCTCGGAAGTAAATGTAATTGATGCATTGAACGAATCCCATAGTGCGATTAAACCCATTGCTAAATTCAACGACCGTTTTCAGGCATTAAGTGAGAGAATAGAATCGGCAATTATCGAAATCAAAGATTTGCATAGCGAACTATTGGCTGAGTCGGAATCGGTTACACTCGACCCTGAGCAAGCTTCGATTTTGCAACAGCGGTTCGATCACCTTGTAAGGCTTATGGCTAAGCACAATGCAAAAGCGATAGAGGATTTGATTATCACACGGGATAATTTTCTTGAGAAAATCTCGGCTGTGGAAACTCTTGAAGAATCCATTGCGAATCTTAATAAAGAATTGAAACACACTGAGAACCAACTTTATGCAAAAGCACAAGAAGTTTCTCAAAGCCGCAAAGAAGCCATACCCCAGTTCGAACAAGAAATTACAGCCATGTGTCGCAAATTGGCAATGACAGGAGCTAGATTTGTAGTACAATGCACCCAAATGCCTGAACCATCGTTGAACGGAATGGATAAAATTTCTTTTTTATTTAATGCAAATGTTGGAGGAGAGTTGGGCGAAATAGCCAAAGTAGCTTCGGGAGGTGAGTTGTCGAGGCTCATGTTGAGCATAAAATCTACCATTTCGCAACGCAATTTGTTGCCTACCATCATTTTCGATGAGATTGATGCCGGAATTTCAGGAGAAACGGCCCATCAGGTAGGCAAAATTTTGGAATCCATTGCACACAATATGCAGGTGATGGCAATTACCCATTTGCCGCAAATTGCATCAAGAGGAAAATCACACCTTGTGGTACAAAAAATAGTTGAAGGGGGAAAAACCCGAACCGAAATCAATGAAATTGGGCAGCAGCAACGCATAGTGGAAATAGCAAAAATGTTGGGAGGTCAAAATCCATCCGAAACAATGCTCGAAACTGCCCGCGAATTGTTTTTTAAATCAAGTAATAATTAAAATTTTACAAATATGTCAATCCAACTTCTTAAAGGAAAAAAAGGTCTAATTTTTGGGGCACTCGACGAACACTCCATTGCTTGGAAAGTTGCCGAAAAAGCACATGAGCATGGTGCTTCCTTAGTATTGACAAACGCACCCATTGCCCTACGCAAGGGCGACATTTTTAAGTTAGGAAAAAAAATAAATGCCGAAGTATTGCCTGCGGATGTAACTCAGGTGGACGAATTGGAAAATCTGCTTCAAGAAACCACAGAAATTCTTGGTGGCAAAATTGACTTTATTCTACACTCTGTTGGAATGTCGCCCAACATCAGAAAAGGCCATCATTATACCGATTTGGATTACAACTATTTAAACAAAACTTTAGATGTTTCGGCTATTTCGTTTCACAAGTTGTTGCAAGTAGCCTACAAATTGGATAGCATAGCAGAATGGGGCAGTGTAGTAGCATTGAGCTACATAGCGGCTCAGCGCACCTATTCTTCCTATGGCGATATGGCTCAAGCAAAAGCCATGTTGGAATCCATAGCACGGAGTTTTGGCTATCACTATGGTACAAAACGAAAAGTGCGCATCAACACTATTTCGCAATCGCCTACCATCACCACAGCCGGAACCGGCGTGGGTGGTTTCAAAAGTTTTTATGCCTACGCGCAATGTATGTCGCCATTGGGCAATGCAACTTCAGAAGACTGTGCCGACTTCTGTGTGGTAATGTTTTCTGACTTAACCCGAAGGATTACCATGCAAAATCTGTTTAACGATGGTGGCTATTCCACAATGGGTATTAGCGAAAAACTCATTGAAAGTTGCTTCACCTGCCAGGGCGAATGTTTTGACGATTTGGTGGCAAAAGAAAAAGTAATGGGA
>DMJL01000271.1:2967-7201 GCA_003451785.1 Bacteroidales bacterium | reverse complement strand
AATTTTCATCCGTGTTTGTGCTTAAGCACTATCATGGGTGTTTCATTTGTCGATTTCGTTCAGCAAGACCAATTATCCATTCAAGTAATTCCGACCAATTCACTCTGGATGGCAACCTTTATGGCTGATTAAATTTCTTGGTGTGGAATAAACCATAATTTTTATAAAGAATAAGAGTCATTGGCATATTCAGACTGTGAAGGCCCATACGCATTAAAATTTATAAATTTGAAGTAAAAGTAAGGTTTGGATATCAGATTGATTTTGCCCCAATAATTGAAATAATCAGGAGCAGAATTTTAATACCTTTGCACAAAATTTGCCGGCTCCGTAGTTCAATGGATAGAATGACAGATTCCGGTTCTGTTGGTTGGGGGTTCGAGTCCCTCCGGAGTCACTGAGATACTTATTACTTCAAAAGCCGCTAAGGAGCATTGCTGCCGAGCGGCTTTTTTATTATTGCCGGAGCTAATCTTATTGCCTTTGATTTGGGCTATATTTAGCCCTTTTTTGACAACAAAAAACTGCACCTCCGTTGGAAGTGCAGTAGCGATTATAACCCCATATCAAACAACCAAAAATTCACAAAAGCATTCAATCTAAAATCTTGCGCCAACGCTAATGTATGCAGTGCGTCCTTGACCGGGCAATAGTCCCGGACCGGGATATCCACCAGCCCTGCGGGTAGAATAAACTTCGTTGGTAAGGTTATTCACACCTATCCTTATATTGTAGTTTGCACCAAACCTGTAGCTTGCTGAAATGTCTATCAGACGGAAGCCATCTATTCTACCTATTGTGCCGGCAGCATTGGGGGCAATAGTGTTGGTAGCATCCGTAAACACTTCCCCAATGGAGTTCAGTTGGGTGGTGATGGAGAACCTGCTGGTATGGTAGGTGAGTCCAAATCGGTGAATGTATTCTGGCGCATTCTCCACACGGTTTCCTGACAAGTCGAGTGCGGGGTTGTTCCATTCTGTGTAAGTAGCATCTATTAGCGCATTGGAAGCAAAGAGGATAATGTTTCCAAAGCGGGTACCATTATTTAAAAATTTCAGAGGCTCTACCATAATAAAACTTTCCAAACCCTTGCTCACCGATGTGCCTACATTGGTGCGGAAGTTCACACCATTTTGGTTGATGGTGCCAACGCGGTCTCCATAATGTAAATAAAACATCCCCACATCAAAAGTTATAGCATTTGCCAAAGTGCCGCGAAAACCTGCATCTATATTAAATCCTTTCTGGTCGCGCATATCGGGGTCAATAATATCGGTAGTTGCTGCCGGAGTAAGCTCGGCAAAAGTTACCGGACGAAAAGCTTGGGAGAAATTGGCGTACAAATTGGTGGTTTCCGAAGTTTTGTATTCTGCACCCAAGCCCAACAAGAGCAATCCTCTGTTGTGTTGCCTGCGACCAATGTCGCCTGTGGGCGATGAGTTTATAGTTCCCTCGGCCGAGTTGTTAATGATTTCGTAGCGAAAACCAGGGGTGATGGATAGTCGTGGCGTAATCCTAAAGATATTTGCAGCAAATAGTGCAATATTGTCGGTAACAAAGAATAGGTCGCGCCCAAATTCTTTGCCATTGGGTTGCAAGGTGGTAATGGCAAAATCCATATCGCCCTTTGTAGTTCCTATGCCCAATTGCAGCCTGTCGGTTTCGCCCCTGTAAAGGCGCATCCCTACCGAAAGCGCACTTTCGTTGTTAAACAGTTGGTAGCGTTGCAAAAATCTGGCTTCGGCACCATAATTAAAATACAAGTCCCGATCCACCTGCCGATGGTGGAAGCTTCTTAAATTTACATTGAAGGTGTCGGCAATATGTATGGGTCGAACAAAACCCACGCTATTGCGCTCGGCCAAAAGACCAAAAAGAGTAACATTCAAAAGAGATCTTTCAGACACATCGTAATTCAGAATAAGCGCAGCCACATTCCAAGGTGTACTAAACCAGTTGCGTTCTCTATGCGATTGGCGGGCATCTACTGCAAACTGAGCATCGGTGAGTCCGCCGGGCTGCTGACTTGCATAATCCATGGCACTGTATTGCAGACTAACCCGGAGGCGGGGGCTAAAGGCGTAGTTTAGAGCAATGTATCCAGCATCAATCTGGTACCTGCTGTTGGTGCGCCATCCGTTGGCCGACCTGCGGTGATAGTATGCAAAATAGGAGAAATTGCCCGAAGTGCCCCCTATGGAATTATAGGAGTTAAACAAGCCGTATGAACCTACGGTTTGCTGCGTTTCGAACGCAAAGGGACGGTCGGTTGCAGGCTCCTTGATGATAAAGTTCAATAATCCGCCAAACTGTGGGCCAAACTGCAAGGATGCAGCACCGCGAACCAATTCTATGCGACTTACCGCCTCCATTGGAGGTGTGTAATATGCCTCAGGGTAACCAAAAACCTCGCTGCTGATATCGTAATTGTTTTTGCGCACATTGAACTCCCACGAACGGTTGGGGTTCAATCCGCGAGTAGCTATTCCCAACTGTATTCCCGAGCCATCATTTTCCCAAACACTCACACCGGGAACCTTGGCAAAAATCTGACGGGCGTTGTTGGTAGAAAGATCAGCATCCATGGTAGTCGGCCGAATCACTTCGTTCTTCTTGCCCGAAAAAATCTTAGTCCCTCTGATAGCCGGCATCCGGAGTATCTCTTGACGGGGAGCGGTGGCCTGTATGGTGAATTCACGAAGATTAATAGTAGTTAAAGCCAATTCTTCTTCTTGGGTTGCTTTGCCCTTACCTTTTTCGGTTCCTGAGCTTTGAACCGGTTGGGATAAAAACAGAAAAAATGCAATAAATATTAAAGCATTTACACAAGTGGGTGTACTTATCATGCGTTGAAAAAACATTTGCGGAAAATTGCCTATATTCATCAGTGTTTGGTTGTTTAAATTAGGTTAAATGGGTTTTGCCAATGGGAATACTGCCTGTTCGCATAAACCGTTAAATCATGGTTCAATGCATTTTTTCTTTATTAATGCTTTTATTCATCTGCTTACCCCATACAGAGCTTGCAAATTGCATCACAAAAGTGCAGGTTTACTTTTTCTTAAAAAATCCCCATTAGCGGCTATTTTTCAGGCATTCGATATCTGGGATGAGATGCAGTAAACAGAAGCATACAACTGTTGTGAATGCGCTAACAGCCTTTTAATTGTTGATAAAAACAGTTGTTTTTATGAAAAGTTAAAACAATTCTTGCCAAAACAATAGCTTTTGATTGCATTCTGCAACTCGTTTTCCGAAATTTCTCGCAAACATATATCCCTAAAATTGGGGATAGCCCGTTATACGAAAATAACTGCATGTGCCTTAGAATGGATAATAAGGGAATTGCCATTGGGAGCTTTGCGCTTTGGGTTCCATTGTAATAAAATATGGTCTTTTGCTATTTAAGAAATGGCTTGGGTGGTAGTTTATCCCTAAAAAGGAATGAAAAACCGTAGAGAATGACACTGCTTTGCGAAGGTCAGCATAGCTTAACACCATTGAGTTAATTGCAAGAATACTTGTATTGAAAATTCCCCCTTTGGCTAGTTAGGGCTGGGACTGCTTGGATATGTAGATTGGTTGTGATGTTCGCTATACCCAAAGCTATTGCCAAAGAATGCAATAAACCCAAAATTAGAGAAATAGCATGACAGTGCTAAAGCCCAAAAGTTTTGAAATCTCTTTCGTGAACTTAAAGACAAAGGCTACTAATTTCGGTTTGCGATATTAGTGAAGACAAAATATGCTCAGATATTACGCTTAGCAAATAGAAAACTTGCTATACAAGAGGATAACACAGGGAAGTCCAAAACTCACTGTGATTTTTTTCAGAACCTTTCGGTTTTATCCGCATCCCGCGCTATTGAAATGAAGATTGCTACTTTGCCGATGGGATAAACAGCATATTCAGGTGCTTCGATTATTAGTGAAGCATTTATTTCCCTATCTGATATACTTCGAACCCCAAACCTTTCAACGAGGTAGCATCTAAAATGTTTCTTCCATCGAAAAGAAAAGCGGGTTTTAACATTTGGCTGTAAATACGACTCCAATTGTATTCTTTAAACTCATCCCATTCGGTAATAACCAAAATAGCGTGAGCCTGATCGGCTGCTTGGTATGGGTCGTGATGTACAACCAATCGTTTGAGACTTTCGCTTGGGTCAAGTTTGCCATTATATCCTCGCATTTTCAGCAATTCGACCATGTCGGCAAAAATTCTTTCTCTACT
>DMJL01000271.1:0-2589 GCA_003451785.1 Bacteroidales bacterium | reverse complement strand
GCAACATATATGGCTGCTGATTCCCGAGAATCGTTGGTGTCTTTTTTAAATGCCCATCCAAGCATGGCGATTTTTTTGCCACTTACGGTATTAAACAACGAAGTAATTACTTTTTGGGCAAATCGCCGTTTTTGGTAATCGTTCATTAGGATAACTTGCTCCCAATAGTCGGCTACTTCGGGCAGATTGAAGTGGCGACAAAGATATACTAAGTTTAAGATGTCTTTTTGAAAGCAACTTCCTCCAAAGCCCACCGATGCTTTAAGGAATTTTGACCCAATGCGCGTATCCATTCCTATGGCTTTGGCTACCTCATCAACATCAGCCCCCGTGCGCTCGCAAAGAGCCGACATGGCATTGATACTCGATACTCTTTGCGCCAGAAAGGCGTTGGCAGTGAGCTTGCTAAGCTCAGACGACCATAATCCTGTTTTCAGGATACGCTCCTGTGGGAGCCAGTTGGCATAAATATTTGCTAATTGATCTACGGCAGCCTGCCCTTCAGGTGAATTGTCTCCACCAATAAGCACCCTATCTGCATAGAGCAAATCGTTGATAGCCGTGCCTTCGGCCAGAAACTCCGGATTGGAAAGCACCTGAAATCTAAATCCTGTGTTAATGCTATTGATGATGGTCTTAATGCTTTCGGCTGTTCTTACTGGCAGCGTACTCTTCTCAACAATAATTTTATCTCCTTCAGCCACCTTGGCAATCTGGCGAGTGCATAATTCCACATATTTCAAGTCGCTGGCCATCCCCTTCCCTTCTCCAAAGGTTTTGGTTGGAGTATTTACAGAAATGAAGATCATCTCCGATTTCTTAATGGCTTGGTCAGTGTCTGTAGAAAAGAATAAGTTTCGTCCCCTCACCTGCTTCACAATTTCTAATAGTCCTGGCTCATAAACGGGAAGTTGATCGGTATTCCATGCTGCAATCTTCTCAGCATTGCTATCTACCACCGTAATGGTGATATGGGGACATTTGAAAGCAAAAACCGCCATAGTTGGTCCGCCAACATAGCCTGCTCCGATACAACAAATAGATGTAATGGGCTTCATTTTATTCGTGATTTAATTTATATTGCCCTATGTTAATAAAATGATGCATTATGACCCAGGGAAAGCCATTCAACAACTTGGTTTAACTTAGCTTAGCTAAAAAGTTAATTTTCAAAAAAGTCTGATGTCTGTTTTTCTGAATCATTAATGATGCGCTGCTACTGTAAGGCACCTTAGAAAAGATGATTTAGAATTTAACAGCCAGACTTGCGAATAAAACTCTCTATTTCTTTGCTAAATAATCTACTATGATTTCGGTAATTCGCTTAGCTGTTTTTCCATCCCATAATTCGGGTATTCTACCAGCCTTGGTGTTCCCAGAAAGAATTTCGAGTGCGACTTTTTCTACTCTTTCTAAATCCGTTCCCACTAATTGATTAGTCCCAACATCAATAGTTACAGGCCGTTCGGTATTTTTACGCACAGTGATGCACTGCACTCCCAGATAGGTAGTTTCTTCCTGAATGCCCCCGCTATCTGTTACAACCAGCTCAGCATATCGCATTAGCGAAAGGAATTCAATATATCCCAATGGCTCCGTGAGAATAAGGTTCGGATGAAGATTTACATTAAGTCCAAAAGTCTGTATGTTATTGCGAGTCCGAGGATGCACAGGAAAAACAACTGGTCTTTTTTCTGCAAGTCTTGTAAGACACTTGAGCAAATCAGCGAGGCTTTTGTTGTCGTCAACATTATTAGGGCGATGAAAGGTAGCCAAAATATATTGATCCCTCTCTAAGCCCATGGTGCTTACTACTGGATTACTTTCGATAATTTCGTAATGCTCTTCGAGGCTGTCAATCATGATATTCCCAACAAAATAAATACGATTCTCTTCTATCCCTTCGTCACGCAGATTGCGTATCCCGCTATGCTCCGACACAAATAGCAGATCAGAAACCACATCGGTAACTATACGGTTTATTTCTTCGGGCATAGTCCGATCAAATGATCGCAATCCAGCTTCTATATGGGCAATGGGAATACCCATTTTTGATGCAACCAATGCAGATGCAAGGGTAGAGTTTACATCACCAGGCACAATAATCATATCGGGTTGCTCAATTTCGAGAACCTTCTCTAACTCAAGCATGATCTTAGCTGTTTGGGCAGCATGGCTGCCAGAACCTACTCCCAAATAAAAATCTGGTTTTGGCAATCCCAATTCTTCAAAAAACACACTCGACATTGCATTGTCAAAATGTTGACCCGTGTGGCAAATTAAGTGTTTTACTTCTTTTCTGTATTTCCTGAAAGCTTTGTCTAAAGGAGCTATCTTAATAAAATTGGGTCTTGCACCCACTATGGATAAAACTTTTTTCATAATTATCGTTTTGCTTTACGCATGAATAGTTTAATATAAATTAAGACTCTGAGCATGTTGATAAGCTCGAATCCCATTTGATACTAAACAAAAGCATCTCATTTTTTATTTGATTGACAAACTTAAACATTTCTACTTCACCAGCACCAAACAGAACGGACGAATATCATGCATAGAATCTTAAAAAAATCACTGTTGTCCGATAAA
>DMJL01000185.1 GCA_003451785.1 Bacteroidales bacterium | reverse complement strand
GATTTCTTCCTTACAAAATTCCCTGTGTTATCGCATTACGAAAGTGCAGGTAAAATTCCCCGAAAAATTTATTGCTTTTGGACTGGTGAAAACGAAATGACCGAAAGCCGAAAGCAGGTTTTTGAAATAATGCTGAGCAATGTGGGGGTTCCTGTAGAATTGGTAACAGCCAAAAATCTACCCGATTATATTCTTCCGGATCATCCGTTTCACAAAGGTTATGAATTCCTTTCTTTGGTTCAAAAATCCGACTATCTGAGGTGCTATTTTATGCATCATCATGGCGGAGGATACACCGATATAAAGGCCTACAACACCCATTGGGCAAAAAGTTTTGAAAGATTGGAAGCCCATCCTGAGAAATGGATAATAGGTTATCGCGAAATTGGGGAAAGGGGTGTCGCTCAAGAGTCTGGCCCGGTTGGAGCAGACCTTCGAAAATATTGGCACCAACTACTCGGAAACGGGGCATTTATTTGCAAGCCCTACACACCATTCACCTTTGAGTGGTACACAGAGCTTCATTGCCGGATGGATTATTTTTATGATGCGTTGGTGAAGCACCCGGGCGATGCCTTTGGCGACAATCCCGGCTATCCCATTAAATGGGCGTATATCATGGGCTATATTTTTCACCCACTTTGCTTGAAATATAGCAATAGGCTCATGTTTTCGAAAGCCCTGAAGTTTAAACCCATGAATTACAGATAAATCCTTGTAATTTTAATGCCATGCAAGAACCCAAGATTTCTGTAATAATTCCTGCCTACAATGCATCGCGCTACATTAGCGAAACGCTGCAATCGGTAGTAGCTTCGAACTACTCCAACTGGGAATGCATAGTGGTGGATGACGGCTCCACGGATAACACTTTGGAAATCGCTAAGCTGCAAACCAAAGATAACCACAGGTTTATCATATTGCATCAGCCCAATTCAGGTCCGTCGGTTGCTCGAAATCTCGCCATTTCTCTAAGCACCGGCAAATACATCCTTCCGTTGGATGCCGACGATTTGATTTCGCCCGATTACATGAAACTAACAGTGGAAGTTCTCGAAAACCACCCTGAGGTAAAAGTAGTTTATAGCAATGCCGAAAAGTTTGGATATAGAAAAGGTTTTTGGAATTTGCCCAACTATTCCCTAAAGGAACTTTTAAAGGAAAACATGATATTTTGCAGCGCATTGTATCGCCGGAGCGATTTCGACAAAACAAGGGGCTACGACCCTTTGCTGCGCACCGGCCGCGAAGATTGGGACTTTTGGTTGGAGTTGCTAAAAACAGGTGGTGAAGTAGAAAAACTGCCTGGAGTGCATTTCTTCTACCGAACGCACAAGAAATCGCGGGATAAGGAAGCAAACCAAAAACTTGCTGAAATAAGAAAGCATATTTACAACAATCATATGGAACTATACGCACACTTTTTCGATAACCCGATTCAGATTTTTTATGAGCACAAGTTTTTCAAAAAAAAATACAATCTGCTCAGATTTTTAACGCTCAGAAAACCCATAGCCTGACAATACATGGTAAGCCTCATTATTTCCATATACAAAAACCTTGCGGCTTTAGATTTGATTTTGAAAAGCCTCCAAATACAGACCAACTCAGATTTTGAAGTGATTGTAGCCGAGGATGCCAACGAGCTAGAAACCCGCAACTTCATTGATGAGCAATGCAGTGTTTATAGCTTCATCATCAAGCATGTATCGCAGGACGACCTTGGTTTTCGAAAAACTAAGATTAACAACGAGGCCATAAAAATCGCAAAAGGAGAAAAATTGGTATTCATTGATGGCGATTGTGTTTTACACCCAAGATTCATAGAAACCTACCAGAAGAATATCGCCGAAGGTGGCTATTACTACGGTCGCCGCGTTATGCTGGGACCAAAATTAACCCAAAAGCTTTATCAATCGCGCAACCTAAAGCAGCTCAATACATTGCGCCTGCTCTTTTCGGATTCGTCGCATATTCAGGAGGCATTTTACATACCTTTCAGAAGGTCAAAACAAAATCCTTCGCGCGAAATTTGGGGATGCAATTGGGGAGTGCTAAAAAAATACCTTGTGGGAATCAACGGCTTCGACGAAGATTACACCAAGCCCTGCTTTGGAGAAGACTTGGATGTGGGCTGGAGGCTGCGCAAAAAATATAATCTCAGGCTTACATCACTGAAAAACAGAGCCATACAATACCATTTGCATCATAAGATGAACTGGGATGGTGAGATTGAAGCTGCAGGAAGGGTTGTTTTCGACCAAAAAAAACAAGTAGGTCATGCCGAATGCCTCAACGGAATAAACAAAATACTGCTTCCGACTTCTTAATAGGTTTTAAATCTTGAGCCTTCCAGTATCTAATAGCACTGCTGGTTAGATTTTGGCTTCGGGAATTGGCAATTCATCTTTGCATTCAAAAAAATTAGCACATCATAACCGCAAACCAAAGGATTTCCGTCATTAGGGAACATATTGGGCGTAATCAACGCGATATATATCATGCCCTTATCAAGCAACCTGCCCAACTGCTGCGGGAGCACAGTTATTTCAAAAAAATATACAATTCTCATAAGGCTACGCTGAAAAGGCCATAGCATTTAAAATGCTAACGCCGAAAATCAGTCCGCCTGAGTAAAATGGGCTGTTTGGAATAATCCAAGTAATTCATCAAATTTTTTAAAAAGAAGCCGATGATTTGCACAATGGAGCCTAAGGAAAGCTTATGGAAATGCTTGAGCTTTTTGAAATAAAACCAAATAAGAAAGTATCGCTCCTGCTTTGTAAAGCACTGCATCTTGTTGCCAATTAGATATTTAATAAACTTTAGCGTTGCAAGGTTCTTTCTCCAAGCATTGTTGGATTGCCCCGAAACGCTTAGAGTAGAATACCGTATGGATGCACAAGCATGATTGATGGTGTAAATATTCCCAAATCCGGATGTTTCTAAAATTGCGATATCGTCGGAATGCCACGCAACGGGCATATCGGCAAACCCGTTGGATTCTAAAATTTCTCTTCTAAAAATATGCTCGGATAAGGATGCACGGGATTTTCTTTGTATTTTGCGTATGAATGCAGAAGTACTTATTTCCACTGTAGGAAAAAGGTATTGGTGCGAAATCCTTTCGCCACATTCATTGATGATACACGAGCTATACCTCACAACATTAATTTGCCGCTGGTTAACCTCATTGAGTGCGTCATAAAACTGTTCTACGCAATTTGCAGAAAGCAAGTCATCGTCGCCCAAAAACATCACCCATTGCTCATTGCCCAAAAGGTTTAAACTGCGCTGCCAATGACCGGCTAAAGATCTTTGCCCAAGGTTGTTATCGAAGGCTTTATAATGAATCTGTAAATCCTTTTGGTACTTTGCTACAATGTGGGCGCAATCGTGGGGACTCTTATCGTTGGCAATATAAACCGCAAATTGCTTGTTGGTTTGAGCATGGAGCGAAGCCAAGGTCGCATCCAAAAATTCAATTCTGTAATAGGGTATGACTATAGCTAACAAATCACATATTTTGAAGCGGCAAAATTATAAATAATCCTTTTTAGTCAAGATTATCAGAACATTAATTTTACCAAATCGCCTTTGCCAAAATCAGAAATATCAATATTGTATCCCTGTAAGGTAAAGAAGCAGCCCAAACACTGCGCTTACGCCAATCCAAATAATAATGTTGGTTTTGAATTTATGCAGAAAAACAAAAGAGATAACCACCCAGCCTAATGCGATAAAATTGATATCGGGCAAGGAAAATCCTTGGGGAAACATTACAGCCCTACCGAAAAATATCGTAAGATTGAGAATCACCCCAACCACCGCTGCCGTAACAATGGAAAATACATCTTTGAGTTTGGCATTGTGCTGCGTTTTTTCAATGATGGGTGCGC
>DMJL01000140.1 GCA_003451785.1 Bacteroidales bacterium | reverse complement strand
TTGTGGTGCAAAACCACTTGGCAACCTATGGAACAAGCTGTGCAAATTGTGTGAAAAGTATCCAATGGCACCGCAGCGAGTTTAAAGGGAACATTTTCAGAAATAGCACCCGTAGGACATGTATCAATACATAATCCACAGGTTTCGCACGATGTTTCTGCCAGCGGCAACTCCAAGGCAGGCGCAACATAGGTATTGAAGCCCCTGTTTATGAGTCCCAAAGCATTAGCACCGGCAAGCTCATTACAAATTCTAATGCATCGAGAGCAAAGAATACATTTGTTGTTGTCAATTTCTACTAAAGGATGGTCGAATTTCACAGTATGGTTTGCAAAGGTTCCGTCAAAGCGGTTTTGCAATACCTGATATTGGGTAGCATACTCCTTTAGTTTGCACGAATACAGCGCACCACATCCGCATTCCATACATCGTGCGGCTTCGTTCATAGCATTTGGTGCTGAGTACCCCAATTCTACTTCTTGGAAGTTGTTTCTTTCGTTGGCCGAAAGCACGGGCATGGGCTCATGGTATAGAGATTGATAAAGACCCTTGTAGTCTTTTGGGAGCTGTTTTTGAAAATTATCTCGTTTGCTGAGAAACTCCTTTTGCAAAGCAGTGGGTGGGAGTCTTTCTAAATACAGATGGCAGCCCAATGCGGCTTTCTTCCCTTGGGCAATAGCCTCAATAAGCGTAGCAGGTCCTGTAACACTATCGCCACATGCAAATGTATTGGGAATTGATGTCCGCAGTGTTTCAGGATCAGCAGCAATATCGCCCCATTTATTCAATTCAAGAGTTATGTCCGAATGTTGGTTTACATCGTCTATGAAATCCACCACCGTTTTTTGTCCAATGGCAGCGAGTATAATGTCCAAAGGTATATCGAATTCTGAGCCTTCTACCTTTATCGGTCGTTGACGACCCGATGCATCAGGTTCGCCAAGCTCCATTCGAAAACAGGTGAGGGACTCCAACTCACCGTCGCTGTTGGTGTTCACCCTGGCAGGGGCGGTAAGAAACCTGTAATGTACGCCTTCAATTTTTGATTCGTGTATTTCAATAGGATTGGCCGGCATTTCTTTTTCCGTACGGCGGTAAATGACCGTTACTTCGCTCGCTCCACATCTGATAGCAGTGCGGCAACAATCCATGGCCGTATTTCCACCTCCAATAACTCCAACCCTCTTTCCTGTAAGATCGTACTTTTCGCCGGTTACCTCCATATTTCGCAAAAAGTCGATTCCGGAGAAAATATTCTTGGCATTATCGTTCTCGCAACCAATGCGCGTACCTGCCTGCGAACCAATGGCTAACACCAATGCATCGAACTGCGTTTTGATATCTTTGTACAACAGATTGTTGCCCAATCTTTTTGCATACTCAATAGTTACGCCTAAGTCTGTAATTCCTTCTATCTCCTTGTCAATAATGTTATTGGGCAACCTATATTCTGGAATTCCATACCTAAGCATACCTCCGGGTGCGTTAGATGCTTCAAAGATGGCAACCTGATGACCTTCCTTTGCTAAGAAGAATGCAGCACTCAAGCCTGCCGGTCCGGCACCTATCACTGCTACTTTTTTTCTTGTTGCTGGCTTTTTGTGAGGCACAAAGCGGTCGTTCGAGTCAAGGTCAATATCTGCTGCATACCGTTTCAGGTAGTCTATTCCTACACTTTCTTCGTCTAGCAGATTGCGTCGGCAAGCAAGCTCACATGGGCGCACGCATACCCTACCGCAAATTGCGGGCAGCGGATTGGTGTCTTTTATGATTTGAACAGCCTCATGGTATAGTCCTTTGCTTATCATGGAAATATACCCTTGCACATCTACACCGGCAGGGCATGTTTGCCGACATGGCGCAACACAATCGGCATAATGGTTGCTCACAAGCAGCTCCAGAGCCATCTTTCGGGATTTGCGCACTTTCTCGTTGTTGGTGTCTATCTTCATCCCCTCAGCAATGCGAGTAGAGCAAGATGGTTGTAAACCGCGCATTTCGGCAACTTCCACAACACATACATAGCAAGAAGAGAAAGGCTCCAAGCGGTGGTCGTGGCACAGGGTTGGAATTTCGAGTCCATGCCGGGCTGCTAAGTCGAAGATGGTTTCGCCTTCGTGGCCTTCAACCAGATTTCCATTGAGAATTATATTGAGAAAATTCATCTTTTGCGCAATGATGGTGGTACTTAACTAATGACAATTGCTTTGAACTTGCACTTGGTGAAACAAATGCCACATTTTATACAGTTTTCCTGAATGATGGAGTGCTTCTCTCGCTTTGCTCCCGAAATTGCATTTGCAGGGCATCCTCTGTAGCAGGCCGTGCAGCCTGTGCAATTCTCCAAATTGATGGTGTAGGTGAGTAGTTTTTTGCACGAAAGTGCCGGGCACCTTTTGTCGCGGATATGTGCTTCGTATTCGCTCCTAAAATATTTAAGGGTTGTAAGTACCGGGTTGGGTGCCGTTTGCCCTAATCCGCATAACGAGCCATCTTTGATGTTGAGTGCCAACTCTTCTAGCATCTCAAGGTCATTTTCATGGCCGTTGCCTTCAGTTATTCGGGTAAGAATTTCCAGCATCCGCTTGGTGCCTATACGGCAAAAGGTGCATTTGCCGCAGGATTCCTTCTGTGTGAATTCTAAGAAAAACCTTGCTAAGTCCACCACACAAGTTCCTTCGTCCATTACCACCATTCCACCCGATCCCATAATTGCTCCTGTGGCGTTTACGGAATCAAAGTCTATTTTGGTGTCTGCCAGATGCTCGGGAATACATCCCCCAGATGGACCCCCAAGTTGAACCGCCTTAAATTTTTTGTTGCCAATGATGCCTCCGCCTTGCTTGTTTACTATTTCGCGGATGGTAATTCCCATGGGTACTTCCACTAAGCCTCCATTGCGTATCTTACCGGTGAGTGCAAAAACTTTGGTGCCCTTGCTCTTTTCGGTTCCAAATGCGGCGAACTTCTCTGGTCCTTGCGTTATAATCCAAGGTAGATTCACTAAGGTTTCCACATTGTTTATTATGGTTGGGGATTGCCATAGACCGGAAACCGCCGGAAACGGTGGTCTTCGTCTTGGCATTCCTCTTTGGCCCTCGATGGATGCTATCAATGCAGTTTCTTCGCCACAAACAAAGGCTCCAGCGCCCTCTTTTATAAAAATATCGAAGTTAAAGCCTTCTATTCCCCAAAGGTTTTTACCCAAATAACCTTTTTCTCTTGCTTGTTGGATTGCAATATTCAATCGTTTGATAGCCAATGGATATTCTGCCCTGCAATAAATATAACCTTGACTTGCTCCTATAGCATATCCACAAATAATCATACCTTCCAATACGGCATGTGGGTCGCCTTCCAGAATAGATCGATCCATGAAAGCTCCGGGATCGCCCTCATCGGCATTGCAAATCACATACTTTTGTTTCGCAACGGTATTTCTTGCAAAATTCCATTTGGTACCGGTAAGGAAACCACCACCGCCTCTGCCTCTTAATCCCGATGCACTTATCAGGGAAACAACCTGCTCAGGTAGCAATCCGTTACCGGCTATTTTTTGCAGGGCTTTATAACCGCCTTGTGCCTCATACTCATCAATGCGCTCGGGATCTATTTTACCGCAATTTCTAAGTGCAATTTTTACTTGCCCTTCAAGAAAAACTTTGTCGGGCGTATCCATGGTATCGCACAACACTAAGTATTCTTTTACGGGTGAATAGTTTTTGATGTGTTTTTCTATGATTTCATCGGCACGGTTGATGTCAACATCCCCATAGAGATAGGTACCAGTTTCGTCAATTATCTCCATGAGCGGCTCCCGAAAGCACATTCCTACGCAACTGGTTTTCTTGAGATCGAATTGCAAGTTGTCAGCTCTTTTTATCAATTCCAATTGCTCAAAAGTTTTGGCAGCACCAGCAGCAATGCCGCAACTGCCCAATCCTACTGTGATAGTTGTTTTGCTCATAGATTTTCGGCTATGGGTTGGGAAATGGATGCCCGCTTTAGTTCTTTTACAATCCTTAATGCAGATTGTGGAGTGAGTTTTCCATAGGCTTCGTCGCCTATCATCATTGCCGGCGCAAGGCTACAACAACCCAAACATGCTACAGTTTCTACGGTAAACAAGCGGTCGGGGGTGGTTTGGCCATCCTGTATCTCCAGATGATCTAACAATTCTTCTGTGATTTGCGAGACTTGCAGCACATGACATGCTGTGCCATGACACATCTTGACCAAATATTTGCCGGGTGGACTTAGACGAAACTGGGCGTAGAAGGTCGCTACACCGTATAGGTCGCTAAGTTCATATCCCGTTTCGCGACTTAGTTTTATCAATGCTTCTTTGGGAAGAAACCCAAAAATCGTTTGAATGCCTTGCAAAAGTGGTATCAAACTACCTTTCTTATTGCCGTAGGATGCTATTAATGAGTCCATCAACGAAAGATCCACCAAGGGCAAATTATTGTTGCCTTGCTGCCGTTGTGGGGCTATTCTTTGTATGCGCATAGCTTTGGTTTAGGAAATTTTAGATTTGTAAAAATACTAAAAGCAGCATTTAGATGTAAATATCTTAGTAAACTTTATATCTGTCAAGCTCGTCGGGTAGTATTGGGTGTATTTAGGCTATCGAATATTTTGCAGCAACATCGCCAGAAGGTAAAAAAATCAGGCTGTGCCCGAAAGCACAGCCTGAAATAAATGGATATTAAAAAAAAAGTTTAAATAACTCCTTGGTCAATCATAGCATCGGCTACTTTGATAAATCCGGCAACATTTGCTCCTTTTACATAGTTTACGAAACCATCGGGTTCTTTACCATATTTCACACAAGCTTCGTGAATATTCACCATTATCTGGTGTAGCTTTTGCTCTACTTCTTGTGCATTCCAAGAGAGTTTCATTGCGTTTTGTGTCTGCTCGAGACCCGAGGTGGCTACTCCGCCTGCATTGGATGCTTTTCCGGGTGCGTAAAGGATTTTTGCTTTCAAGAATACCTCCATAGCTTCTGGAGTGCAAGGCATATTGGCTCCTTCAGAAACACAGAGAACTCCATTGTTCACAAGATTTTGGGCATCCGTACCATTGAGTTCGTTTTGGATTGCGCAGGGTAGGGCAATATCGCATTTTACTTCCCACGGACGACGACCTTCTACAAACTTGGCATTGGGATATTGATCGGCATAGGGTTTAACAATATCTTGGTTGGATGCTCTTAATTCCAACAAGTAGTCAATCTTGTCGCCACTAATTCCATCTGGGTCATATACATAGCCATCAGGTCCCGAAATGGTAACAACTTTTGCGCCCAATTGGGTTGCTTTGATTACCGAGCCCCAGCTTACATTTCCAAAACCTGAAACTGCTACAATTTTTCCTTTCAATGTCTCGCCACGGGTTTTTAGCATCTCCTCAGCAAAATACACAGTTCCAAAGCCAGTAGCCTCAGGCCTGATAAGGCTTCCACCCCAATTGCGCCCCTTACCGGTAAACACTCCATTGTGGGTATTCACAATCTTTTTGTACATGCCGTACATATAGCCAATTTCACGACCACCTACACCAATATCGCCTGCTGGAATATCGGTATCGGGGCCAATGTAGCGATAAAGTTCTGCCATAAACGCATGGCAAAATCTCATGATCTCTGCATTGGATTTTCCTTTGGGATTAAAGTCGCTACCACCCTTGGCACCGCCCATAGGCAAGGTTGTAAGGGAGTTTTTAAAAGTTTGTTCGAAGCCTAAGAATTTCAATCCACCTAAGGTTACACTTGGATGGAAACGCAATCCGCCTTTGTAAGGACCAATGGCATTATTGAATTGCACGCGATAGCCCCTATTAACATTCACATTTCCCTTATCGTCGAGCCACTCAACTTTGAATGTGATAACTCTGTCGGGCTCCACAATGCGGTCAATAATATTTGCCGCCTGATACTTGGGATTTTCCTTAATCACATCCTCAATAGATTCAAGAACTTCTTTTACAGCTTGGAGAAACTCAGGTTGTCCCGGATTTTTCTTCTCCAGCTCGATCATAATTTTTTCTAAGTCCATAATTTAGCTGATTAAATTAAATATAAACGGTTTATTGTGAAAAGTTTAACAAGATTCATAATTGGGGCGAAATTAGCCTTTATTTTCAGTTGCACCACAATATCGGGCAAAAAAATCTTATTCGGGTTTATACACGGCACCTATCTTCTTTTTGCCGTCAATCTTTATTACCAACGGCTTGCTAAACCTTACATGCCGCACATGCTCGTCTTCAAAAATAGCTGGCTGACTGCCAAGGCTATCCAAATCGTATAGCCCTTGGTTGTAATGGGGATTTATGGTGAAATATCCCACATTGAAAGAGGTAAGGTTTTGAAAAAAGTGCGTGCCTTGACTGGGATCTATTTGGTAATCTTTTAGCCCCGATTCTATAATGAGTCGTGCTGCCGATATTTGCGACCACTTAACGGGTACTCCCAGCCATGGGTCTGATGAACCCCAGCGACCTGGACCTACCAATAGATAGTATTTGCCAGTTTTAACAAATTCGGCATTTAGCTTCTCAATGGAAGAAGCAATACTTTTGGTATTGGCTGGGTTGAAAGCATCGGGTTTTACATAGATTATGTCGCAAATGTTCTCAATAATTCCATTGCCAAGTGCTTGATAACTTAGCAACAAAAACTTTTCGGGTCGAGATAAATCAATTTTTACCCTGTTTTTTTCTTGCAGGGCTACTATGGGTCTGATTTGCAAAAAGTAGAAGGTGGGTTTTCTCCCTTCTTTTCCATTCAATTCGGCGGCAAATTCTATTTCTACCTGATTGTTCATCTCCTTTTGTCCAATTTCCAAGAGTGTTTTCAATATCGGGGCTAATGGGAAAGAGTTGTTTTTGAGAATATTAGAAAATGTTACAATCACCAATCCCCCTTCATAGATGCCATCGCGCACAATATTGTCTTGATAATCGAAAGTAGATGCTGCAAACTTCATCGAAGAATCGGCTATTGCTTCTTTAACTCTTAGTTTGTACAAGTTTAATGATTCATCAATCGTGGGCTGAAACTTTTCGGGGTCTAAATTAAGGCTGTAGAATTCTTTCTGACTTTCGCGTACGGCAAATTCGGGGTTGGATAGCTGTAAAGTCTTTTCGGGATGTGCCGGTGAGAATCTAATGGCTTGCCCACCTTCCACAATGGTTTTACCCAATCCAAATGCTATTTTTGCTACACCATCTTCGTATCTTTCGGGTTCGATGGGATAAAAATTGATAGACCTTGCCACACCCGAAAGTGTTGGATAAAACCTATTGCCATAAGAAGCACCGGCAACTTCTTGTATTACCACTGCCATTTTTTCTTCATCAATCACATTGGCTGTAGCTGCAATAAACGCCTTACTTTCTTTGGAAAATACCGACGCATACACGCTTTTTATGGCTTGTTCTAATTGCAGCATTCGTATGCCCTTGTCGCTATGATTATTGGGAATCATATAAGTGGCATACACACCGGCAAAGGGTTGGTAGTGGCTATCCTCCAATAGGCTGCTCGATCTTACTGCCAATGGGGTTTTGAACAATTCGGTAATATCTCTCACATACGATCTGAGCCTCGATGGGGTACGGGCTGCCAAAAACTGATCGAAAATCTCTTGGTCTGATGCATTGGAAATGGCAAACTGATGAAGAGCATTTTCTTCCATAAACTCGTCGAACATATCGGTGGTAATTACCACAGTGCGTGGTATGGCCACCGTTATGCCATCCCAACGATTGGTGATCTTGTACTTGTTTATTACCAAATCAATGAATGCAAGCCCTCTTGCTTTGCCGCCTAACAATCCATCGCCCAATCGGGTGAAAATAGCGTAATCGTCGAAATGACTGGCAATGATTCCCCTGCCTTTCATCTTGCGAAAGTTGGCAATGGTGTCTAACAGATAGGCGCGAATTTCTTCAATGTTGTTAAAGTCTTCGCGGCTCTTATCAGCAAAAATTTTGGCTATTGAAAACAAAGCACGGGCTTTGAGCCACCGAGAAAAATGGTTGTTAGAAATATGATACTCTAAGCATTTGGCAGGTATTTGCCCTATTTTTATTTGAAGTGAATGCAAATTATTGGCGCGCTCCAACTCATATCCATCGTTAGGATCTTTGAAAACAAAATCCCCAAAACCGTAATTTTCCCTGATGTATTGCTTTAGCTCCACAAGCAGGGTCTTGCTATACTTGTATAAAAACCCTACTTTTAATTCTTCAGTTACTTCCTTTTCAATCATTTGCGATGATTGCAATAGTATAGGAATTTGGGTGTCTAAACTTCTTATATGGCGGGCAAACTTTATGCCTGCCTCTGTGTCTTTGGCGTTGTTGCGTGCGTAGCTGATATCCGATATTACTCCCAACAAGTTTTGATGGTACTTCTCAAACAAACCCATGGCCTCTTCGTAAGTCTTTGCAAGCAGTATTTTTGGGCGGGCTCGCATTCGCAGGGTTTTGCTATGCTCATTAAGCCCTTCGGTCATCAATTCGTTGGTTTGGTCAAAAATCACCTTGTAAATATTTGGCAGATACGAGGAGTAATATCGGATAGAATCTTCTACAAGCAAAATGGCTTGTATTCCTACCACATCAATATCAAACTCAGCATTCTTGCGGTCTTCCAATAGTTTGATGATTGCCACCAACAAACTTGCATTGCCCAACCACGAAAAAACATAATCAACACTGCTGAGGTCTTCATTGGCATGTTTCATAGAGATTTCTCTCGAAAAATGCGTTAGC
>DMJL01000312.1 GCA_003451785.1 Bacteroidales bacterium | reverse complement strand
CAACCGCCAAGTGGAAACTCTTCCGCAGGGTTCCAGCAAATTAGATTCGGTAAATTGGCTTTCAAACATTAAGCCTCCCTCCATCTTCCCCGAATATAATATTGTGGAAGTTCGATTTAAAAACGGGAGGAAAGACTTTTTTCAAACATCGCCCGATCTAGTACTCGAAGTGGGTGATATTGTTGCTGTAGAGGCATCACCTGGGCACGATATAGGCATAGTGTCGCTTGTGGGTCAAGCCGTACGAATGCAGGCCAAAGCCAAGAGAGTAAATCTTGGATCCACCGATTTGAAAAAGGCGTATCGCAAAGCCAAAGCTGCAGACATCGAGAAGTGGATAACAGCTGTAGAACAGGAGCACGATACTATGCTCAAAAGCCGCCAATTTGCTTCGAGGCTTCGGCTTGACATGAAGATCAGCGATGTTGAGTATCAAGGCGATCGCACAAAAGGCATTTTCTATTATACAGCCGACGACCGGGTTGATTTTCGCGAGCTCATAAGGGTATTTGCCGAAGCATTTGGGGTGAGGGTAGAGATGCGTCAAATTGGGATGCGTCAGGAGGCCAGCAGAGTAGGTGGAATTGGCACTTGCGGCCGGCAGCTCTGCTGCTCCACTTGGTTTACAAGTTTTCGAACAGTATCCACCAATGCAGCGCGCAACCAGCAACTGTCGCTCAACCCACAAAAACTTGCCGGGCAATGTAGCAAACTAAAATGCTGCATCAACTTCGAAAACGACTGCTATGTGGACTATGCAAAGCATTTGCCCGAAAACGCCCAAGTTTTGTACACCAAAACGGGAAAAGCAATTTTGCAGAAAACCGAAGTGCTTAGAGGGATTATGGTGTATTCCTATACCGACAACGGACCACAATTTGTTGCAGTACCAATAGAAAGAGTTAAGGAGATTTTGGAGCTCAACAAAAAAAACATCTACCCCAATGATTTAGACTCTCAGGCAGAAAGTTCTTCAAACAATGACGAAGAACAAAACCTAAGCAAGTCGTCGGCAGATGCATTACTGGAGGATAGCCTTACACGGTTTGACAATAACAAAAAGAAAAAAAAGAAAAAAAAACCTAACAGGCCAAACCATGGCGCATAAAGTACTGCAATATAAAGGATTGCGCAAACATGCAAGCCGATTTTTTCTACACAAAATCATTACAGTGATTTTCGCTGCCGTCGCTTTATTTTTTGCCTCATGCGACAGAGATGTTATGTTTGAACAGAACAAAAGAATACCAGAAAGTGTATGGAATCTGCAAGACTCCCTTTCTTTCAGCGTGGAAATTTCCGACACGGTATCGCTTCACAATATGTATGTAAACATAAGAAATACAACCGATTATCCATTTAGTAATTTTTTTATGTTTTTGGATATTCGCTTCCCCGACGGACAATTAATGCGCGACACCTTGGAGATGGAATTAGCCGATCGCACGGGCAATTGGACCGGCAGTGGTATGGGACACATAAAAGCCAATAGGTTTTTGTTTCGCACAGGTGTTTGGTTTCCACAAATAGGAACTTACACCCTAACAATGCAGCAAGCAATGCGAATTGATGCGCTGCCTGGTGTTTCAGATATTGGATTGCGTATCACAAAAGAGTAATATTTTCGGATTCATGAAACAACTTCTTTCACGGTTAAATCCCAACCGCTATCATGGGGCAAAAAGGTATATTGCCTATATGTGGCTAGCATTTGCAACTCCCATTGCAGTCCTGCTTTTAATGATATTTACTGTACGGATTGGTCTGTGGGGACCTATGCCTCGCTTTGAAGAATTAGAAAACCCTCAAAGTAATCTTGCTAGTGAGATTTATTCCGCCGATGGCGTTTTATTGGGGACTTTCTTTATTCACAACAGGTCGAATGTGCAATTCGAAGAAATTTCGCCCAATATGATTAATGCCCTGATAGCAACAGAAGATATCAGGTTTCATTACCATTCGGGTATAGATTCGAGGAGTTTGCTTAGAGTGCTGGTTCGCAATTTGTTGCTTGGACAAAGAAGTGCCGGAGGCGGCAGTACCATTACCCAACAATTGGCCAAGAACCTTTTCCCACGAGAAAACAACCCATCTTTTTTCTCTTTAGTTATTTTTAAATTCAAAGAGTGGGTTACAGCTGTGCGGCTCGAGCGCAATTATACCAAAGAAGAGATACTTACCATGTATCTCAATACTGTGGATTTTGGAAGTCATGCGTTTGGTATAAGGCTTGCCAGTCAGACCTATTTCAATGTGATACCCGACTCGCTTACTGTAGAACAAGCAGCTATGCTGGTTGGGCTGTTAAAGGCTCCATCCCGATTTCATCCAGTACGAAACCCCGAAAGGGCATTTAATCGTCGCCAAGTGGTTTTAAGGCAAATGTACCGATATAATTTCTTGAGCAGAAGCGAGTTCGACTCCATAAGTCTTCTGCCTCTCGATATGTCTCAATTCAGGGTTTTGGACCACAATGTAGGCTTGGCAACCTATTTTAGAGAATTTCTTCGCCAAGAGCTTAAAACATGGAGTCGAACGCGCACCAAGCCCGATGGAAGTAATTTCAATATTTATCAGGATGGTCTGCGCATCTATACCACAATCGACTCACGATTGCAGCGGTACGCCGAGGAGGCAGTAGCCGAACACATGGGAGGTAATTTGCAACCTGAATTTTTCAGACATTGGCGTGGCCATCGAAATGCGCCCTTTGGCAGAGATTTGTCGCAAAGCCAGATAGATGCACTTATTGAAAATAGTATTCGACGAAGCAACAGGTTCAACAATATGCGCAGGCAAGGCATAGCGGAAGATAGCATACGGGCTTCGTTTGATGTACCTACATCTATGCGAGTATTTTCTTGGGCTGGGCCAATTGATACACTAATGACTCCTTTAGATTCCATTTGGTACTACAAGCATTTCCTAAATGTGGGCTTTATGGCAATGGAGCCTAAAACAGGGCATGTAAAAGCCTATGTGGGTGGGATAAATTTCGAACATTTCCAATTCGACCATGTTACTGCCAGTCGCCGACAGGTAGGCTCAACCTTCAAGCCATTTTTATACACATTGGCAATGCAGGAAGGAGAATTTGGTCCTTGCACAGAGGTGCCCAACACCCCAGTAACCTTCGATACTCCCCAAGGACCATGGACTGCCAGAAATGCATCAGATTCACGCGAAGGAGAAATGGTTAGTCTCAAATGGGCTTTAGCCAATTCCGTTAACTATGTATCAGCCTTCCTAATGAAAAGGTACAGCCCATTGGCTGTAATCAATCTGGTGCGCAGAATGGGCATTACCAGCCCCATTGACCCCGTGCCTGCTCTCGCTTTGGGCACTCCCGATATCTCAGTAAAAGAAATGGTAGGTGCATTCTCTACCTATGCCAATAAGGGTGTTTTCATCGAGCCGATGTTTATTTCCCATATTACCGATAAACACGGGAATCTCATTGAGGTATTCAGACCACGACAGGAAGAAGCTATGAGCGAAGAGACTGCCTATCTCATGCTTCGGCTTATGCAGGGCGTTGTGGAGAGTGGCACTGGAATGAGGCTTAGGTTTCGTTATGGGTTAGAAGGACCCATTGCAGGTAAGACCGGCACAACACAAAACCATAGCGATGGTTGGTTTATTGGCATTACTCCCAATTTGGCTGCAGGTGTTTGGGTTGGTGCCGAAGACAGAGGTATCCGTTTTCGTTCCATTGCGTTAGGTCAGGGTGCAAACATGGCTCTCCCAATATGGGGTCTTTTTATGCAAAAAGCAAAAGCCAACGAAGAACTAAATATTTTCCAAGAAGAATTCGAACGCCCCATGCAACCCTTAAGGGTGGAGACAGACTGCTCGGTGTATCAACAAAGGAGCAATGTGCGACAAGAACTCAGGAGAAGCGTATTCTAACAGTCTTCAACTTTCTCAAATAATCATTCCGGCACCAACTGTTTCGTTGGTACCCTCGTCAATAAGAATTACACTTCCCGTGTTTCTGTTTATTTGATACTTATCGAAAAACAAGGGCTTGGTTGTTCGCAGGGTAATCCGTGCAATGTCGTTCATGCCCACATTCTTGTCGTCCTGCATACGGTGAAGGGTGTTGATATCTACCTTGTACAAAATCTCCTTCACCACGCATCGAGCCTCCCGGGTGGTGTGCCTGATAAAATACTTGCCGTTGGGTTGGAGCTTTGCGGGACTCATCCAACAAATCATCAGATCAACATCTTGCGAAACGGTTGGCACATTGTTTACCCGTACCAGCATGTCGCCTCTGCTAATATCCAACTCGTCTTCAAGCCTTATAGCTACCGACATTGGGGCAAATGCTTTGAGAAGCGGACCTGTGGTGCCGTCTATTGCACTTATGGTGGTTGTAAATCCCGAAGGAAGCACCATTACCTTATCTCCTGGCTTGAAAACTCCACCTGCAATTCTGCCGCCATAAGCGCGATAATCGTGGTGCTCATCGGTTTGGGGCCTTATCACACATTGTACCGGAAAACGACAATCTACCAAATTGAGGTCGCTGCCAATGTGAACGGTTTCGAGTAGATACATGAGTGTAGGTCCACCGTACCAAGGCATATTCTCAGATTTGTCAACCACATTATCGCCTTTCAATGCACTTATGGGTAAAAATTGCACATCATGCACCTTCAGTTTTGATGCAAATCCCTGAAAATCTTTCTTTATCCGCTCAAATACTTTCTGGTCGTAGTCCACAAGGTCCATTTTGTTGATACACACCACCACATGTGGAATACCCAAGAGTGATGCAATGAAAGCGTGCCTTTTGGTTTGCTCAATTACTCCCTTGCGCGAATCAACCAAAATGATTGCCAAATTGGCTGTGGAAGCTCCCGTTACCATATTGCGGGTATATTGAATATGCCCGGGGGTATCTGCTATTATAAACTTTCGTTTTGGTGTGGCAAAATATCTGTATGCTACATCAATGGTGATTCCTTGCTCTCGTTCGGCTCGCAAACCATCGGTAAGCAATGCCAAGTTTACTTCCGGCTCGCCTCGTCTTTCGCTGCTTTTCTTAATGGCCTCGTATTGGTCTTCGAAAATAGATTTGCTATCATACAAAAGCCTACCTATAAGAGTGCTCTTACCATCATCAACACTACCAGCAGTAGTGAAGCGCAACAACTCCATATCAAGATACCCGTTTGACTTCCCTAACTCCATACTATAAATTTTAAAAGTATCCTTCCCTTTTTCTGTCTTCCATTGCAGTTTCCGTCCGCTTATCGTCGGCTCTCGATCCCCGTTCGGTTACCCTTGCAGCAGCAACTTCTTGAATTATATCTTCGAGAGTATGAGCCGACGACAAGGTGGCACCAGTGCAACTCATATCTCCAATGGTACGAAATCGTATGTGCATTTTCTCATAATATTCGCCATCTACAAGCTGCAAAAAATCGCTCTTGGCAAGCAGCACTCCCTTGCGGTTTACACACTCTCGCCAATGAGAAAAGTATAATGAAGGCATTTGGATGTTTTCCATCAAAATATATTGCCAAACATCCATTTCAGTCCAATTGCTGATGGGAAATACTCTAAAATGCTCACCAATTTTTTTTCTGCTGTTAAAAATATTCCACAGCTCAGGTCTTTGGTTTTTGGGGTCCCATTGCCCAAACTCATCGCGGTGCGAAAAAAATCTTTCCTTTGCTCTGGCCTTCTCTTCATCCCTACGCCCACCACCAAGCAGGGCATCGAATCCATGTGCTTCAATAGTGTCTAATAGGGTTACGGTTTGCAAATAATTGCGACTGGCAAAAGGACCAGTTTCTTCTATCACTCTACCCTTATCAATAGATTCCTGCACCGACCCGACAACCAACCGTGCCCCAATGCTTTTAACAAGCTCATCGCGATACACTATGGTTTCATCAAAATTGTGCCCGGTATCAATATGTACAAGTGTAAAGGGTATTTTAGCGGGTCGAAACGCTTTAACTGCCAAATGCACCATGATTATAGAGTCCTTGCCACCCGAAAAAAGCAATGCGGGCTTTTCGAACTGTGCAGCCACTTCGCGGATTACGAATACAGATTCCGCCTCCAATTCGCGCAAATGGTTTAAATTGTAAGAAAGTGTCATATTAAGAATGGTAAACAATTTTCGGCAAGATGAATTCGGTAATTAGCTTTACTGAATCCTGTTCGTTGGTTAAATGGGTTTGAATTTCTAAGTCGGGCTTCTCAGGATTCTCGTAGGGGGAGTCTATACCTGTGAAGAACGGCAGCTGACCATTGCGTGCTTTCTTGTAAAGCCCTTTGGTATCGCGATTTTCGCAAACAGAAAGCGGAGCATTAACAAAAACTTCATAATAATCCGCTGCGCCTACAATGGTTTTTGCCATCTGCCGAATGCGGCGGGTAGGGCTTATAAAGCAATTAATCACCACCATGCCGGCATCCAGAAATAGCCTCGAAATTGCTGCTACGCGCCTGATGTTTTCTATGCGACCATCCATCGAAAAATCCAAATCCTTGTTTATGCTATTGCGAATAAAATCTGCATCAAAGACTTGTGTCTTAAATCCCAACAGATGCAAATTCTTTTCAAGTCCTAATGCAAGCGTAGTTTTGCCTGCCCCTGAAAGACCGGTAAGCCATAATACAGCAGCCCTTTGATTGAGCAATTTCTCCTTATCTTGTCTGCTGATAAAGGGACTACAGTCGAGTGCAGATTTCTTGTTCATTGCTTCTGCCTAATGGTAAATGCCACTCAATAACCGTTCGAAGCCATTGTAATAGTTTGCAAAATTAATAAAAAGCCCTTATTGCGAACTCGCAACTTGCTCATGCCTGATAATATTGCGTATCTTACAACCAATTGCAGATTTCTATGCTTTTATTTTTACGGCAATTACTAATTTTAACAACAAAAAATGCTCATGAATGCAGCAATTGTAACAGGTGCAGCACAAGGTATTGGAAAAGCCATTTCGATAAAACTTATGCAACAAGGCATTTTTGTATTTGTTTTGGATTTTGATGATGAGGCTCTTATGGATTTTTCAGATGAAGTGTCCTTCAAAAATGCTTTCACAACAATGCTTTGCGATGTTGGAGAGCCAGCTAGATTACAAGAAACCATTACCACTTGTATTTCTGGAAAATATCCCATTAAATACCTTGTAAATAATGCCGCCATAGCTTGCAACAAGCCTATGGAAGATTTGAATTTCGAGGAGTGGAATCGGGTGATTTCGGTGAATCTTTCATCATACTTTTTCACCGCAAAATATCTTGCCGGAGCATTGCGCAAGTCGCGAGGGTCTATTGTAAACATTAGCAGTACACGAGCATTCATGTCGGAGCAAAACACTGAGGCTTACTCAGCAAGCAAAGGAGGCGTGGTGGCGCTAACGCACGCATTGGCAATGAGCCTGCAACCCTCAGTCAGGGTCAATTGCATAAGCCCAGGCTGGATAGATACCGAGCCTTGGCAAAAAAAGAGTCGCCGAAATCAAACACATTGGCCTCCCGAAGAGCATCTCCAGCATCCTGCCGGTCGAATTGGGATGCCCGATGATATTGCCAACCTTGTATGGTTTCTGCTTTCGGAAGAAGCAGGTTTCATTACAGGTCAGAATTTCTTTTGCGATGGGGGAATGACCCGAAAAATGATTTATCGTTAAAGGGAGTATAGCAAAATCAGGGAGTCTGTTCCTTGCTGAATCCTAATTTTGGATTGTTCTTATGTCGCATAGCATCGCGCAATTGCTTTTTTTGCAAATTTTTCTCCAATGCATCGGTAAGGCTCACACCGGTTTGATTGGCTATACAAATCAAAACAAATAGCACATCGGCTAATTCATTCGCAAGGTCGGCATCTCGTTCGTTATCCTTAAAGGACTGGTCGCCATACTTGCGCGCCATAATGCGTGCCACCTCCCCTACCTCCTCGCTCAGAATTGCAAGGTTGGTGAGTTCACTGAAATATCGCACTCCGGTGGTTTTTATCCAATGGTCAATGGTTTGTTGGGCATCCTGTATTGTCATGGTTTTTCTGAAATGCTATTCTTTGTTTTGTGAATCTATGATAATGGTTACGGGGCCATTATTTACAAGAGAAACATGCATCATAGCCCCAAAGACTCCTGTTTTCACTTGTTGACCGCTTTCGCCGGCAAGATTTTGAACAAAGTATTCGTATAGAGGTATGGAATGCTCTGGAGCAGCAGCCCGTATGTATGAAGGGCGATTGCCCTTCTTGGTGCTTGCATGCAGGGTAAACTGGCTCACCACCAAAATTTCTCCTTGCGTTTCGACAACCGAAAGGTTCATAACCCCATTATCGTCGTCAAAAATCCTGAGTCTGGCAATTTTTCCGGCCAGCCAGTTGGCATCATCCTTGCTATCGGTTTGTTCCACTCCAAGAAGTATCAGCAATCCCTTGCCGATAGAGGCGTGGGTGCTTCCTTTAATCTCTACACTGGCATTATCTACTCTTTGTATCACTGCTCTCATCTGCCAAAGATTTATTTTTGCTCAATTCATCAACATTATAATTAACTGAATGGATTGGCAAAAGTGCAACTGTAAGTTTATGATAATTACGCCCTATTGTCTTCGCCAAATAACATGCTCAGATAGTTTTCGTATCTAAAGTAACTTATTGTGCCTTCCTCCACGGCTTCTTTTACTCTGCAGCCCGGTTCATTGCTATGGGTGCAATTGTCGAACCGGCAAAGGTTAAACAGAGTGCGCATCTCCGGATAGTAATGGGCTAACTCCCAAGGCTCGAATCCCACAAGCCCAAACTCCTTAATACCTGGGGTGTCAATGATAAAACCTAAGTCTTTCAATTCAAACATTTCTGCAAAAGTGGTGGTATGCTTCCCTTTTAGATGCGCTCGCGATATGGCCTGTACCTTTAGGTTCAATCCCGGCGAAATAGTGTTGATTAGGGTAGATTTGCCCACACCCGAATGTCCACTGAGCAATGTAGTTTTATTTTTAAGTATGCCCTTCAGGGCATCCAAATTCTCACCGCTTTTGGCAGATACCGGAATACAATCGTAGCCAAGGTTTGCATAAACCTCCATATACTCGCTGAGCAAGGCTAACTCTTGCTCTTCATACAAGTCGGTTTTATTGAAAACTATTATTGCGGGGATACTATATGCCTCGCAAGTAACCAAGAATCTATCCATAAAACCTGATGAAGTGCGCGGTTCGGCCAAGGTTGCCACAATCATCGCCTGATCTAAGTTGGCTGCAATAATATGCTTTTGTCGGGAGAGGTTGGTTGCCTTTCTTACAAGGTAGTTTCGTCTTTCATTGATGGAGTGAATAACGGCTACTTCTGCTCCGGGCACTGTTTCAAACTCTACATAATCGCCCACTGCTATGGGATTAGTAGAAAGAATACCCGAAATTTTAAATCTACCCCTAAGCACACACTCGAATCTTTGTCCCGAAAGATCCATTACCGTGTAATGGTTGCCTGTAGATTTTGTAACTACTCCCTTCAATGTGTTGCGCGTTACGAAAAATTATGCAAATGTAGCTTTTGTGCCCGGTTTTTTCTCCATTTCTACTCAGGTCATTTCTTCCAATTACTGAGATTGTGGGCACCCAAAATCTTGTCGAAATAGAACAGAAGCCGGTTACATTTTATAAAATTACTAATTTCGTGCAAAACCACGAATTCAGATGTCAATAGAAGTATCCAATGTGTTTCGGCTGTTTGGAAACCAAAAAGCCCTTAACGATGTGTCGTTCAGTGTGGGCAAGGGCGAAATAGTTGCTCTTTTGGGACCCAACGGTGCCGGCAAATCAACTATGATGAAAATCCTTACTTGTTTTTTACCACAAACTTCTGGTAAAGCACAGGTCTGCGGTTTTGATGTGGTTACCCATCCAATGGAAGTTCGTAGCAGAGTGGGCTACTTGCCCGAACACAATCCGCTTTATTTCGATTTGTATGTAAAGGAGTATTTAGAATTTGTTGCCGGTTTGCATGGACTTGGTCGCAATGCAGGCAAGAGGGTAAATGAGATGATTCAACTTGTGGGCTTAAACCCCGAAATGGGCAAAAAAATTGGTGCGCTATCCAAGGGGTTTCGCCAAAGGGTTGGATTGGCACAAGCCATGATTCACGACCCGGAAGTGCTAGTATTAGATGAGCCTACATCCGGCCTCGACCCCAACCAATTGGAAGAAATTCGCAACCTTATCATAGCAATGGGAAGGTCAAAAACCGTATTGCTTTCTACACATATAATGCAAGAAGTAAAGGCCGTATGCGATAGGGTAGTTATCATATCTCGAGGCCAAATTGTGGCCGACACACCAACTGGACAGGTACACCTACTGAAAAACTCTAACCAAATCATTTGTGTAGAATTTGACCAGCCCTTAGACGACCCAAACAACCTTATGCTGCCAGGGGTAATAGAAGTTGTCCCTCTCGGGCAAAGTTCATACAGGATTTTCACACAAGGCAATACCGACCTACGCCCCGAAGTGTTTCGTTTTGCTGTTGAAAGTAAGAGGGTAATCCTTAGCCTGGGCAAGGAAGAGCAGTCGCTGGAAGATGTTTTTAGACAAATAACCGTTTAATCCACAAAGATTTTCAAATGCAAACAATCTGATTATTAATAGTCAGTTAGCCTTTAACAAAAGGCTAATTATGGCTTTTTGTATGAATTTTATTTTCGTGATTCTTTTCGGGTTTTGTTAATTGGTTATTTTTGCAATATTTTGCCAAACTTAATATTTACTACTATGAAATATTTATTTACTTCCGAGTCGGTATCGGAGGGTCACCCAGATAAAGTTGCCGATCAAATCTCTGATGCACTTCTCGATGAGTTTCTGCGCCGCGACCCTGAGTCGAAAGTGGCTTGTGAAACTTTAGTTACCACAGGTTTGGTGGTTTGTGGTGGAGAAGTAAAAACTACAGCATGGGTGGATATACAAACCGTAGTGCGCGATGTGCTCAAAGAGATTGGCTATAACGACTCGGCACTAAAGTTTGAGGCGGAATCGTGTGGTGTGCTTTCTGCCATTCACGAGCAATCGGCCGATATTCGGCAAGGTGTTGAGCGCGCAGTTGATGAGGAGCAGGGTGCTGGCGATCAGGGAATGATGTTTGGATACGCTTCGCGCGAAACCGATGAGAAGATGCCTTTAGCATTAGACCTATCTCATATTTTGCTTCAACAGTTGGCTCGCATTAGAAAAGAAAAACAGGTAATGACCTATTTGCGCCCCGATAGCAAGTCGCAAGTTACATTGGAATACGATGAAAACCACCGTCCGGTACGCATTGATACCATAGTTGTTTCTACCCAACACGATGAGTTTATCCTTCCAGCAAACGATAGCGATGCTGCTCGCAAAACAGCCGAAGCTGCGATGCAGCAAAAAATAAAAGAAGACATTCTTACTTACCTTATTCCTGCAGCCAAAGCAGAGCTGCCTCAACGGATTGCTCCATTGTTTGCCAATGGTTTCCGTCTGTTGGTAAATCCAACAGGGAAGTTTGTTATTGGCGGTCCACATGGCGATACGGGTGTTACAGGGCGCAAAATCATTGTTGACACCTACGGCGGAAAAGGCGCGCATGGTGGTGGTGCATTTTCGGGCAAAGACTCCAGTAAGGTTGACAGATCAGCTGCTTATGCTGCCCGACACATTGCCCGAAATATGGTAGCAGCAGGTATTGCCGACGAAGTGCTGGTGCAAGTAGCTTATGCAATTGGCATAGCAGAGCCGGTTGGAGTGTTTGTAAACACTTATGGAACTTCAAAGGTGAACATGTCTGACGGACAAATTGCCGAAAAGATTCAAACCATTTTCGACCTTAGACCTTATGCAATCATAAAGAGGTTGGGGCTGAAAAATCCTATTTTCAAAAAATCGTGCACCTATGGTCATTTTGGCAGAACTCCCTTTATGCAAGAAGTTGAGGTGATGTACGATGCACCGGGCGTTGTGGAAAAGGAAGTAATATTGAATGGAGTAACGGTGAAAAAGAGGTTCAAGAATGTCGAGTTCTTCGCGTGGGAGAAGGAAGACTTTGTTGACAAGCTGAAAGCAGAGTTTGGCATTTAGCGCAAATACCAGCCATTGTTTTGAATTAGCCGGTAAACATTTTCAGGAAGCATATATTGTACATTATAGCCACGGTACAATGCGCTGCGTATGAATGTTGATGAGATTTCTATCAACGGAGCGTCAGCCCATTGCACCTGCTTGTATTGATTTTTCAGATCTAATGTTTCCATAGAGCGCGGATAAACCATTATGCTGGTGGTAGCGAGTATCTTTTCATATTCCTTCCATTGGACGAATACCTCCAGATTGTCGCTTCCAATTATTAACACAAAATCCTTTTCTGGGTTTTCTGCCTTCAAAACATCTAAGGTAATGTGTGTGTAAGATGGCTTCGGAAGTGAGAACTCACGAGTGCAAGCCACAAAGCCATTATTCCCAGCAATAGCACCTTCAAGCATAGCAAGGCGGTGCTGTTGTGGAAGCAATTCCGTGTTCTTTTTCAATGGGTTATGTGGTGAAATCACAAACCAAATCTCAAGAAAGTCTTCTTGTTGCAACAAATGGTTTGCAATTATCAAATGCCCAATATGAATGGGATTGAAAGACCCGAAAAACAATCCAACCTTTGGTTTTTTTTCCATTGCAATGGAACTAAGGTTTACCAGCAAATGCTTGTACCAACTTCGCTGCCTCTTCAATAGCTTCATGCAATTGGTCGTTTACCACAATATGGTCAAAATCTTTTGCGTATTCAAGCTCCTTGCTTGCTTTCATTATGCGTTTTCGCAAACTATCATCGGTCTCAGTGTTACGCCCTCGAAGTCTTTCCTCAAGAATCTCCAAAGATGGCGGCATAACAAATACTGAGAGCACTGCACTGGAAAACTTCTTCTTTATGTTTATCCCACCGGCAACATCTACATCAAAAACCACCAAATGCCCTTTTTGCCACATACGCTCCACTTCCGACAACAGGGTACCATAAAAATTGTCTTTATAAACTTCCTCCCACTCCAAAAAATCGCCTCGCTCAATTCTTGAAACGAACTCTTCTTTTTCTATGAAAAAATAGTCTATTCCATTGGTTTCACCAGGTCGGCTGGCCCTACTGGTGGCCGAAACAGAGAACTCCAACCACTTGAATTTTTCAAGCAATGCCTTTACGATGCTGGTTTTTCCTGCACCCGATGGAGCTGAGAATACAATCATTTTGCCCAACATGGTTCACAATATATTGGATAATTGTTCTTTAATTTTTTCTAGTTCATCCTTCATCTGAACAACAATTTTCTGAATCGCAGAATCAGAAGCTTTGCTGCCAATGGTATTTATCTCCCTGCCAATCTCCTGAGCAATGAAGCCGAGTTTCCGTCCTTGTTTTGACTCATTGTGCATCGTAGATACGAAATAGCTTAGATGGTTGGCCAATCGTACTTTCTCTTCGGTGATGTCTAATTTCTCCAAATAGTAGATCAACTCTTGCTCCAGCCGATTGTGGTCAATGGCAATATTATCCTGCAAATCCGAAAGGCTCTTGAGAAGTTTGTCTTTCAAAACAGCGATTCTGTTTTCTTCCAATGGGGCTATGTCTTTTAGCAGATTACTTATAGCCTTGCATCTTTTTTCCAACTCTTCAGCAAGAGTTTGTCCTTCTGCGGCTCTGAAGCTTATTGCATCGTCAACAGCCAAATGAATTGCTGCATCAATAGTATCCCAGTCGCTTGGGTCTTTTGCGAGGGAGTCTGAAGTTAAAACATCAGGAAGTCTTAAAATTGCGGGTACAATATCAGAGTTTACAGGCGCATCTACTTCTTGCAGTGAACTTCGAATTTCGCTGTAAATCTTTGCAAATAGATCTTTGTTTAATGTTACAGCCGACGACACATCCAAATACTCGGCGGAGAACGAAACCTCTACTTTGCCTCTATCCAACACCTGAGCAAGGTGGTTCCGAAGTTGCAACTCTTTGTCTTTTGGGTAGTTGGGAATTTTGATATACAAATCTAAATTCTTACTGTTTAGAGAACGCACCTCTATTGTTGCAGTCTTGTTTCCTACCCGACAACTAGCCTTGCCGTAGCCGGTCATTGAACTTAGCATGATTTTTACCGCAAATATAATCAAAAAGCAGATAAGGTTTTTCTTAAAACTCACCCCTGTCTCATCGGTGAGAACACTTAGGTGTTGGATGATTCCGCAATTTTACTTTGTTTTCTTTTTTCCCGCCTCAGCAACAAACCCTTTTCTTTCCATTTTTCCCCACGATTTTTCACCTGTTAGGTACTTATAGTTACCTTTCAGGCTGGAGTAAAGCACCATAGGATGATATAATACTGGCTCGATTAAGGCTATAAGCATTAATTTTAGCATATCCCTTCTTTTTTTGTATTGGTGATAGCTTAGTTCTTCAAAAAGAATGGCAAAGTAGGACAAGTTTATCGCAAAGAAATAAACAAATGCAAGCAACAGAAAGAAAAAATACCAATTGTGAAAGCCCAGTATTACGATGATAGTAAAATACAATAATCCTAAAAATTCAATTATCGGGGCAAGCCATTCAAAAAAGAACCAGTAAGGATGACCCAACATCCCAAAAGATTTATATTTGGGATTAAAAAAAATTTTAAAATGCATAAAAATCGATTCTATGTTACCACGCGTCCATCTATCTCGCTGTCTAATTAAGATTTTGCGTTTTTCGGGCACCTCTGTCCAGCACAAGGGGTTGGGGATATAGGTTACTTTATACGGTTGGTTTCGTTCAGCCATATATCGCCGCATTTTCACAACTAACTCCATATCCTCACCTACAATGTTTAAGCTATAACCTCCACTTTTTAATAATATCTCGCGATCGAACATACCAAATGCCCCAGAGATTAGCAAAAGTCCATCAAGCCTACTCCAAGCCATTCGCCCCATAAGAAACGCTCTAGTGTATTCTATCACTTGCATTTTTGGAAGATACTTTCGGGGCAATCTTATGTCAATTATTCTACCATCCTCAATATGACAAGAATTTGCAACACGAATAACCCCTCCCGATGCTATTACCCGATTGTAAGATTGTTCTTCCAAAAATGGTTTAACCATTAACTGCAAGGCATTGTCAACCAATACGCAATCAACATCCACAATAGCAACAAATTGACAATCGGTGAAACTAATACCGACATTCATAGCATCAGATTTACCACCATTTACCTTGTCAATAATTTTTAGATTTTTAAATGCTTTGTTTCTACTCTGATAAACAGCCTTAACAGGCTTAGTCTGGATCCTCTCAAGATACACAAAAGGCACCTTTACTAAATCATAGGCATCAATGACCTTCTGGATTGTATCATCGGTGCTTCCATCGTTTACAATAATTACTTCAAAGTTGTTGTAATGGAGGGAAAGCAGGCTTCTAATATTGTCCACGATAGTTTTACCTTCATTGTATGCAGGTGCAATAATAGAGATACTTGGAGCTAAAGGCGAAGTTAGTAGCACATCGTAGTCAACAAAACTATTTTTACGCATGTAATGTACCATCTCCATGGCACTAAAAACAGTAAGTATGGTATATGAGCCAAAGATTAAAAAGGTAAAAACTATTATTGCATTTTCTGCAATAAACCTTAGAATATTAAAAAATTCTATCATTTCGCGTGATTTTTATATTCGAAGTAATCCTTGAGCATTTTTAATGCCGGCTGCAATTCCATAATTCCATCCCTCAGCATTTGTGATGCAGCAGGTTCGATTTGAATAAACTGTTGGTAGCTCTTTTTTAAAACATTAAAGTCTTCATTTCTATTGCGAAAGATATTCATATAAAAATCTGAGTCATCCTTCGAAAGCAATTGCTCGAGTGCATCAAGAGCAACTAATTTATTGCGAGTTAGTTTTTCCTGAAGAAACCCATCTTTTGTGTTATTACTTTCGATAACATCAGCCTGAAAACAATCTTTAATGGGCTGTTTGTTTTCTATAAGGTTGAATATGGCTAATGCTTTTATGGCACTAAGTCTAATATCAGGGTTACTATGATTTAACTTCTCTAAAACTTTCGGCCATGACTTTAAATGATTAAATAATCCACATAAGGTAATGGCAAAAATTGCAACTGAGTGATTTTTGCTATCCATAACATCATCCAAAGAATCTATTTCAATGTTATTCACTTGAATTGTATTCAAAATATTGATTTGCTCCCAAAGAGTTAAATGGATTTTTAAATTATGCAAAAATGCAAGGGGATTTTCCGAATTAAGTTTCACCGTAGCTAATTGAGCTTCCATACGCAAAATTCTATTCGAAGAATTCGTGTATTGCAAAATTTCCTTAGTGGCTGCTCTAACATTCATTTGGGCTAATTCCCTAAATCCCTTTGCTTTCTTTGACCAAGATCTGCTACGAATCCTTCCAAGCGAGTCCCGGTCAAAACCTTTTTCGAAATACAAAGACTCAACCCTCAAAGCAGTCTCTCCAATAAGGGATTTGTGTAGGCTTATCAGCTCTTCCACAAAAATTTCACGATTTATTCGCTTATTAAGATTTGTGAAATAAAAAGGCTGATCTTCATCTAATGAAACATAATATGCAAGCTCCGACTGGTAAGTTGTTCTTAATTTTTCATTCCTGTTTCTAAGATAGGTTTTTACGGCTCGATTTAATAATATATATAGAAAAAGAAATATTGCATTAAAGAAAAGTATTGTTACAAGAATAATTAGGAACTTTATAAAACCGATATTATGGTCAAACTTACTCAATATGGTTCTAAAAGGTTCAATTTGAAAAAATCTGTCGATGATACTAACACGCCCATCGCTTCTATCCGTCGTTTGTGTTGATTCGACAGTAAGGCTATCTGATGGCGATGTAGGAAGTGTATCTTGTGCCGAAGTATTTTGCACAAATACCAAACTCCAAAAACCAAAAACAAGGAGCAGGCATATCCCTTTTTTGTAAGGAACCATAATAGTTTCAGTGTAAAGTTTTGCGAGCATGCTATGGCTAATATAACCACACAAGATTTTCTGTTTGCGTGGCTTCGAGCTAACTATGTTCTGGGCTGCTACCATATTATAGTTTTGAAAATAGAATAAACTAAATGATTAGAACAAATAAGTGATTCCGGTTTCAATGGTGTATTTGTTTCCCCATATACCTTCTGGAATTAGATGATACCCGACACCTACCCTAAGTAAGAAGCGATTGGAGATTTGCTGTTGATAATGAAGTATGAAATTATTGCTAGCCACATCATAAATTTCAGCACCTATCAATGCGTCTTGATCTGCAGCAAAGCCCGAACCAACAGTTAAAGTCAAATGATGTGTAGGCGATGAGAAGAACCTTCTGACAACTAGAAAATAGGATTGAGATGCATTGCCTTGAGTCGTAAAGCCTAAAAATGGTCGAAAGGTGAATATGTATTGACCCAAATAATAGCTTACCGAACCTGTAGCAATCCACAGATTTTTGTTTACAAAGGAAAGAAACCTAAGACCTGCAGAAGCTTCCCACGAATCGGTAAAGCTGTGAAACAATTCGGCTCCGCCTCTGAACTGAGGAAACAGCCGGGTATCTGGGGAGATTCCCAAATTAATGTACATGGATGTGCCTCTGCCCAATGAAGGATAAACATCAATTTCCGCCTGAGTTCCCATAAGGCCTCTCCTTTGGGCAATATTTAGCCGAGTTACAATTGTACCCAAAGCAGCGGACCGCATACCATATTCTAAGAAGTACATATGCCATGGCGATACTGCATCAAATAAAATACCACGATACCCTATTGTTGCTTGATTTCTCACCCTAAGGGGCTGAACTTCAAGAAGCAATCCTAATGCTCTTGTATGGGAGGGATCTTGATTCAGAATTTGATTTAATAGGTCTGCTGACGCATTGTGGTCTCCTGTGTTATGCAGTGCCAAGGCTTTATTGAATAAAAACTCATTATCGTTTGGATATTCTTCAATAAGTTTCTCTAAATAGGGGATAGCCTCTTCGTAATTGCCAGACCAAATATAAGCATTCACCAAAGCCACTTCCGCGTCTGTAATATCAGGGTTATTATCAAGCAGATTTTCTAAAATACTAATAGCCTGATTGTATTGACCTTGCCAAGCAAAAGTGCGCGCCTTGAGAATGGTAGCCTCGTGGTATTCGGGGTTTATAGCCAAAATTTCTTCGCACAAAGCGCGGGCTTCTTCATATCTCTGCTCTGCTGCAAGATTTCGTGCATTCAAAAACATTTGATTGGTGGTCAATATTTCAGGTTGCGCTTGGGCAGCTAAGCTATTTGGAAAAACGACAAACAACCAAACAATTATTATGGAAACACTCACTTGCTTATTCTTCATGTTTTTTGTTAATTTATCCGGACCCACAGTTGCTAAAGATCCACCTTAATTTAAACCGTAGTTGTTAACTCAATCTACTTTCTAAGCATAAACCGTTTTATCCTGATCGAAAGTTCATTAGGGCTAAAAGGCTTAGTTAGGTAATCATCAGCACCTAAGTTAAAAGCCTGCACTATAGTGTCTTCGTTGCCTACTTTTGACAATACGAGTATAGGGGTAGAGAGTTTTATTTCTACTCGCATGTATCTAATGAGTTCGAGACCTCCCGTAAAAGGCATTAGCAAATCGGTTAAAACAAGATCAAAAGTTTCAAGCATAAGAATCTCCTTAGCTTGTTTTCCGTTGATTGCAATCACCACTTGGTGCCCTTCCCGCAAAAGTTTATGCTCGATAGCCTTTATGACCATAAAGTCGTCTTCACAAACTAATATTTTCATATTTGAAAGTTTTGTTAAGCCTACGATTGATAAATTCTTATCTAATTTTATGGAATTACCTTGAAAAAAGAATTCCTATGCGAAAATGTTTTAAAAATTTTACTCGTGCTAATCAACGCCAATAAACCAGGGTTGATTAAATTCAACATTAATATTTAACCTAATCATTTTTTAGACCTATAAACTCTAAAAAGATTTAATCATTCAAAATTCATGGTAAAATTACAAATAATTATGATTTGCAAACAAATTAGTATTTTAACAAATAGCATTAAAGCAACTCAATACTTGAAAACTATAAAAGCAAATTACGCTTACCCTTCAAAATTTTTGAGCTCTTCTTTAAGTTGCCCAATGGCTAACAAACAACACTTTATGCTTTTATCAGCCATTGGTGGTATTTGCTCTAAATTTGTTGAGGTTCGTGAATATTGCTCAATAAGTTCAACTTCATCTTGAATGCTACTTATACCCATGTAAATGAGCTGGGGTTTCAACTTATGGGCAATTTGCCTAACTTCCAACCAGTCTTGAGCTCTTATTTTGGCACTTAGGTTTTCTAAAACTGCGGGGGTGTTCTCCACAAAATAAGAAATCATTGTATGACAAAAGCTATTATCGCCTTCACTTACTTCCATTAAGTATTTTAGGTCATAGTACTTTTCCATAAACTTTACTGCTGAATTAGTGTATTTAACATCAAGGATTGGTTGCATCCATGCATAATTGCATTTCAGCATTTCGAGGCTTCTTTGTTGCTTCTGTTTGCAAATATACTAACCCCCAACTTATTGTGCAAATTCAAAACATGTACAATTTTTCCTATCAAATTAGGCGGCAAAAAAACAAAGCACTAACGACACAATACAAAATATAAACAATAAGTAATTAAGCCATAAGTACTCACATGCCGCAAAATCCAATGTTAAGCAAATGTTAACGGGAGTTTAATTTATTTATAAATGAACACCTTATGAGAAAGCAGGCTAATTAAGGGATAAAAAGGAAGTACCTTTGCGTTATAATATCAAGGATAATGTCTATGTCTGCAATCCGCATTCTAATAGTTGACGACGAGCCTGATGTGCACGAATTCTTGGGGTACAATTTAAGCCGTGCAGGTTACACTGTTTACAATGCCTACAATGGCAAACAGGCGCTCAGCTTGGCATTGGAGATCAAACCCCACCTGATGCTTCTGGATGTGATGATGCCCGAAATGGATGGAATGGAAACCTGTAGGGAGCTAAAAAGGATGCCCGAGTTGAATTCGGTAGTGATAGCTTTTCTCTCTGCACGCAGCGAAGATTACACGCAAATAGCCGGCCTAGATTCGGGAGCCGATGATTATATCCCCAAGCCCGTGAGACCAGATTTGCTAATTAGCAGAGTAAAAGCTCTACTTAGGAGGAATCCCGAAAATCAAACCCCAAGCCATACCTTAATTGCCGGCGATTTGGTGGTAGATCGAAGCAGGTATTTGATTCAAAAAAATGGTCAGAAGTTTTTGCTTCCAAAAAAAGAATTTGAACTGCTTTTTCTTTTAGTCTCAAAACCCAATCGTGTACTAACACGAGAAGAAATTTTTGTTGCAGTGTGGGGCAACAATGTTGTTGTAGGGGACCGTACCATTGATGTGCATATAAGACGCCTTAGGGAAAAAATAGGTCTTCACAATATCAAAACGATCAAAGGCATAGGATATAAATATGAGGTTTAGGGAATGATGCAGCATTTTTCGCCTATAAAAACAGCTATTGCAACGGCCCTAATGATCTCTATAGTCGTTTCGGGAATAATTTTTCTGATGTATTTTTTTTTCTTTGAAAACATTGGATGGGCGATAATTGGGGTTTCCGTCTTAGTATCCTTTGCAATAACTTCCATTTTGTTTCACATTACCCTAAAAAAGTATGTTTACGATCGCATCCAGTTAATTTACAAAATCATCTACAGCCTGAAAGGACCGGTAGGCCAAAAAAACATAAACATTCCGGGCAGGGTTGACCTTATATACCAAACCAGCAAAGATGTGCAGGAGTGGGCAGATCAAAAAGCTAAAGAATTGGAAGATTTGCAAAAGTTAGAAACCTATCGAAGAGAGTTTTTAGGCAATGTATCTCACGAGTTAAAAACTCCCATATTCAATATTCAGGGTTATGTACTCACCCTTTTGGATGGAGCCATCGAAGATCCCAAAATAAACAGGCAATATTTATTGCGAGCAGAGCAGAGCATAAACCGTATGATTGGTATAGTTGAAGACTTGGAGGCCATCTCGCGATTGGAGTCAGGGCAATTGCAACTCAAAATTGCGCTGCATGACTTGGTAGAAATTGCAAAGGAGGTTGTGGAGTTTAGCGAATTGAAAGCCAAATCCAAGAACATCCGAATTGTATTTTCCAAAAATTACGACAATCCCATCTGGGTAGAATGCGATAAGCAAAGGATTCAGCAAGTATT
>DMJL01000153.1:3739-9068 GCA_003451785.1 Bacteroidales bacterium | reverse complement strand
TTGATGCGCTCTTCCCACACATGAGCAGGTTCCCCCATAGAAACCCAAACATCGGTATAGAGAAAGTCAACGCCCTTCACTGCTTCATCAACATTGTCGGTAATAGTAATCTTTGCACCAGTTTGCTTAGCTATCTCGCGACATTTTTCTACTAATTGGTCTTCGGGTTGCACCGATTTTGGAGCAGCTGCCCTAAAGTCCATACCCATTTTTGCAGCACCTACCATTAGGGAGTTACCCATATTGTTGCGTGCATCGCCAAGGTAGCAAAACGAAATTTGATTGAGTGGCTTATCGCAATGCTCGGTCATGGTAAGCAAATCGGCAAGGATCTGCGTGGGATGAAACTCATTGGTAAGTCCATTCCAAACCGGTACACCTGCATACTGTGCAAGTTCTTCAACGGTAGTTTGCGCATAACCTCTGTATTGTATGCCATCGTACATACGACCCAATACACGGGCAGTATCTTTCATACTCTCTTTCTTGCCAATTTGGCTGCCGGTAGGTCCCAAGTAGGTAACATGCGCGCCCTGATCGTAGGCTGCAACTTCAAATGCACATCGGGTACGAGTGCTATCTTTCTCAAAAATTAGCGCAATATTCTTGCCCTTGAGACGCTGCTGCTCATAACCACCATATTTTGCTTTTTTAAGGTCTTTTGATAATTCGAGCAAGAATTTGATTTCCTGTGGAGTATAATCCAGCAATTTCAAAAAACTTCTGTTTCTAAGGTTGAAAGCCATGTTGATTTGAATTTTAGTTTAAGAATTATCTGACAATTATTTTATCGGTACCACGATTCCAAAATTACACCTTCCGCGTATTTCTGGCAAATTATAACATCAAGCACCTATTGCTATTACCAAAAATTATGTATGTATAATGGTTCCGGTGCCATTTTGTTGTAGCTGAGTTGCTTCTGTGATAAGGGCTTCTTTGCCACCATTTTCAACAAACTCGATACACGCACGCACCTTTGGAGCCATACTTCCTTCTGTAAACTGCCCGTCTGCCAAATGCTTCTTTATCTCTGCAAGACCAACTCTTTCTAACTTTTTCTCATCGGGTTTGCGGAAATTTACATACACATTGGGCACATCGGTGAGTATGCAAAATTCATCGGCCTTTATTTGTTTAGCCAGCATGGAAGAAGCCAAGTCTTTGTCAATCACTGCATCTATACCAATCATTTTACCGTTTGTGTCTATATACGCAGGTATGCCGCCACCGCCTACAGTGATTACAATAGTGCCGGTACGAGCTAGTTTCTCTACCGCTTCCCAATTGGGCATTTCTACTGGTCTGGGCGACGCTACTACTCTACGCCATCCGCGCTTGCGGGGATCCTCGTGAAAAACCCATTCGGTATGTTCTTTCATCAATACATCCTTTTCCTCAATGGTATAAAAAGGACCTACAGGCTTGTTGGGGTTTTGAAAGGCGGAATCGTTCTTGTCCACTACCACCTGCGTTACCAAGGTAACAACATTTTTTTTAATGCCAACTTCGCGCAATACATTGCGCAATTGCTGCTCAATCATAAAACCAATGGAACCTTGTGTTTCGGCCACGCAAAAATCAATAGGTTGCTTGGGCAGCCCATAAATGCGATTTCCGGCCTCGTGCTGCAAAAGCACATTGCCAACTTGGGGGCCGTTGCCATGACCAATTACCAAATCGCAACCCGATTGAATCAATGGAACCAATTGCTTGCAAGTTTCATAAACATTCGCTTCCTGCTCATCAATGGTACCCTGCTGGTCTCCACGCAATAAGGCGTTGCCGCCAAATGCAATAACTGTTAACTTTTTCATAGAATTATGTATTTATAGCATTTTAATAAAACAACTTAGTCGGAAATACAATTAGGATTTTGTGAAAGCTTTAGTTCAGTTTTCAGGAATTTTTGCAAAAAGCCTTAGTAAAACTCACTTTGCAGGGCAATCCGCTTAGATAATTATGAAAGTGGAAGAATACTCCAAAGAAAACTGCACTGAAGCCAAAATCACTAGGCTTCGTGCAAAATAGCCTCATTGGGTATGGCAGCAAGTGCCTGAAAGAAAACGGATAACAACGCAGGATATGAATTCATGATCCAATTTTGGGACGCAAAAATCAATGCTTATGCAATCCCTGCAAAGCTAAGCAAAAATGAATTAAATTATAGAATTTGCACAAAAAGATAAAAAAAATTACAATTCCTTAGCTTTTGTGGCGTTTCAGATTACAATTTCACAGTCATCACACTGTTAATTCTGCAATTGTATTAATTTTTCATAAGCAAATTTGCTAAAGTAAGGCACAAAATATCGATCGATTCAGCACTATACGCCTTGCGAAATGCTTAAAATATAAAATGGATTTTCAAAAAATTATTGCATTTTTCACTTATCCAAAATTTCATCCAATAAGGTTATGTATTGGAATGTTTCCCCCTCAATCAGTATTTCCAATTCAGAATGTTTCAAATTCATGACTGTAATTCTCTGAAATATAAGATCTAAAAAGGAGCTACCCCTGAGGATAGCTCCTTTGCTTTATATTTAAAATATAAATAGCCTAACACAAAAAAGTTACATTCTTAATTGTTGCAAATTTGCAAATGCAGTTGAATGACAAAGTGACTAAATTGTCCAGGAATATCTACTTGTAATGCATCTCCCTGGTAGGTAGTGAAAGTGGTTGGTCTAGTTGTAGGTAGAGATGTGAAGCCTTGAATCCTTACAGGATTTGTAATATCCTGAAGCCGGGCATAAGGACCTAAGTTTATTGTGAGTCTTCCATTTAAAAAAGTTACAGAAGCATGGTTAATTTGGTTACTTTCATCTTGTACAAATATAGACTGAGGGTTTGAGTTATTGGCATCAAAGGCTCGCCAAGCACCACTTTGCCTATTAATTGAACCTGCAAAAGCAATTTGATTAGACCAACTATCACAAGCTTCAACTTCAAAGAAGGATAGAATTTTTAAACCACCTTTTCCAGTGGCAATGAAAATAAGATCTTGTGATGATTTCACAAAGTTAGTAGAGATAGGCCGACCAAAGTCGAAATAGCCATATTCAACAAAACGATCTGTTTGAGTTCTATGATATTTACTCACAGCAATACCAGCACCGCCATTGGCTGCAAACACCAACCCTTCCAAAGTATTACCTGCTCCTGTAAAGTTTGCAGAAACGCTATTGCTAACAAAATCTTCGGGGTCGAGCCCTGAAGGTGTATTAGGCCTTGCCAACCTATCAACCAATGTGAGATCGCTATTCCTAAAGATTTCTACACCACCGCGGTTTAGTGCTGCGAATGTATAGGTTGAAGTCTTATCTAAATCTGCCTTAGAGGCAACTTGGACATAGTTAGCAGGAATGGCAATATTTGCCATTTGAGTTAAAACCATATTAATGTGATCAAAATGATATCTGCGAATGAAATTCGAGGTAAGTATGGCTAAGTTGTTTTGTCCCATTACTGCTACTGAACGCATATCATCGTAAGGTCTAAATGTTGTAGTCAGATTATTAGTGTTTACAATAGTTAGACCGCCATGCGTACCTGTGGCAATAAATAAAGAAGTTCCTACAATATCCATGCTGATGGCAGAGAATCCTTGAAGCCTTCTTCTAGTGATGGTTTGGTCAGCAGGTCCCGTAGAATTGATTACAGCAAAAAAGGCACCCTCAGCATCCTGACCAGCAATAAAAAAATTGGGATTGTTAGTTGCAGGCATCCAAACTGCAGCATTTATATCTGCATCAGGAAATTCAAAAGTTCTGGTAATTGTAATTGCGTTTCTATTGCCAACATTCACAATATCTACAGCACCTTTTACACCTTCGCCTTTCATATTGTAGGTAACAATTGCAAAATTTTGTCTGAGCCTTACTTCTGTGGCTTGCAGTGTGCGGTTGTCGATTTCAGGAGCATCTACTTCGGCAATCAAAGTAAACCAAAAGCCGATGTGGGGAGCTGGAATATTTTTCAGCCCGGGAGGAGGAACTACTGGCACATTGATGTTGCGTGGTCTTACTCTACCCGAATTGGTTGTTTCGTCTGTGGGGACTTCCTCACCCTCAGTACAGGCTACAATGGCAAAAACTGCCATAAAAAACAGAGATAGCACTCGTAAAGTTTTCATGAGTTTTTAAATTTTAAATGGTACAAATTGCAATACAATACGAAATTAGGCTAAACAAGGTTCATAATCAACCAATACTGCCTATATTAATGCAAATTTTAACACAATTTAACTATTTTAAATTAAAAGTATCCCCGAAATAAAAACCCAAAATTAAACATCAGATCCTTCCTGCACTTTTGCACTAAATTGGGAAAACTATTATAAACTTTAAACCAATGTAAAATGGCGACAGATTATTTTTTTACCTATCATTAAGATGTTCAACGCTATATATCAAATGAAATGTGCTTAGGCTGATTATATCCTATAACATAGAATGAACGCTCTTGGGGAAATGTTTGCCTTGGGCGGTATTTGGACAGGTGTCAAAGTGAGCTAATCGAAATGCTGAATGACAATCTAAATGTTATAAAATGCTTCACTTCGTCTTCGCAAAGTGCAGGCAAAGCTTTGTGCATCACAAATATTATTAGTAGATAATACCCACCACAACATACAAGATGGAGAATATGTCTTGGGATTGAAATGAAACGAACTTGTTTGCGAATAAACACAAACACCTTTGAAAATAGCAAACATGGAGTTCCAACCGCCCTTAAACCTAAAAATTATTTACGGATGAAAAAATAGCATAAATGGTTTGCGAAATGAGGCAAAACAATCTGCAATTTTATTTAACTGAACCACAATTCTATATGATTCAGCAAATTATACCATAAAATATCCAAAGATTTCGTAATAAAATTAGATTAAAATAGGATAGGCTGCCTCCAAATGTGAAGCAGCCTAAACAGTAAAATCCATACTTTTTCGAGGTCTCGAGCGGAGTCGAACCGCTGTGGGAGGTTTTGCAGACCTCTGCCTAGCCACTCGGCCACGAGACCCTTAGAATGGTGCAAAAGTAAGTCTTTATTTAACTTTTGCAAAATTTTTATTCCATCAGAAACGCAATCGGGTCCCTTGTCGTAAATTTTTGAAAATGAGCAACTCTATTTTTAATGCGTAATAGATTGCCTAAACAAATTTGCATTGATAAGGAACTAACCTCTATACGAATTTGCGAATTTCCAGAGATTTCTCCAACTCCACCGCCACCGACTTCACTTTTCCGCCAACCGGAGGATTTAATTTTGCTAATCTGACCTTGAGGTACCTAATCTCAGGAAATTCTTGAAGTATTTTAATCTG
>DMJL01000153.1:0-3646 GCA_003451785.1 Bacteroidales bacterium | reverse complement strand
CCCTTGTCGTAAATTTTTGAAAATGAGCAACTCTATTTTAAATGGGTAATTGGTTGCCTAAACAAATTTGCACTTAAAAGGAACTAACTTCTACTCGAATTTGCGAATTTCCAGAGATTTCTCCAACTCAACCGCCACCGACTTCACTTTTCCGCCAACCGGTGGATTTAATTTTGCTAATCTGACCTTGAGGTACCTAATCTCAGGAAATTCTTGAAGTATTTTAATCTGTATTCTCTGAGCAACTGCCTCAATTAGGTTATTGGGTTTGTGCAATTCGCTTTTTACAATTTTGTACAATTGCTGATAATTGACTGCATCGTCCAACAAATCAGAGGTTTGTGCAATAGTGGAATTGTAATCAAACGCAATATTTACAATAAAACGGGCACCCACTAACCGCTCCTCCAAAAAACAACCGTGGTGCGCATAAAACTCCATATCTTCCAAGATGATTCTTGCCATAAGTAAAAGCGTTAAATTGTTTGTTGCAAAATTATATAACCTTCCATTGTATCCCTGCTTATTCATAAATTTGCAACCTATTTTTCTAATAAAATTAAATCCATGCCCGTGAACGACTTGACACAAGATAAACCTTCGCTCAATTTTTTGGAACAAATTGTAACGCAAGACTTGCAGGATAACACAACCGGCGGTAGAGTGCATACTCGTTTCCCTCCAGAGCCTAATGGCTACCTACATATTGGCCATGCCAAAAGCATTTGTTTGAATTTTGGACTTGCTCAGAAATATAATGGGAAATGCAATTTGCGGTTTGATGATACCAACCCCACTAAAGAAGAGCAAGAGTATGTGGATAGCATCAAAGAAGATGTGCGGTGGTTGGGCTTTGACTGGGACGACCGCGAGTATTATGCTTCAGATTATTTTGAGCAATTGTACGAATATGCTGTATATCTCATAAAAAAAGGCAAAGCATATATTTGCGAAATGACCGCAGAAGAAATCAGTGCCAACCGTGGCACACCCACCATTCCAGGCAAAGAAAGCCCATGGCGCAACCGCCCAATAGAAGAAAGCTTAGATTTGTTTGCCCGTATGCGCCATGGCGAATTTAAGGAAGGTCGGTTTACACTTAGGGCTAAAATTGATATGACATCGCCCAATATGCACTTGCGCGATCCTGTATTGTATCGCATAATGCACGCCCACCACCATCGCACCGGCGACAAATGGTGCATCTACCCAATGTACGATTGGGCACATGGCCAGAGCGACTATTTAGAAGGCATTACCCATAGCATTTGCACATTGGAATTTGAAGTGCATAGGCCACTTTACGAATGGTTTCTAAACAATCTTGACCTTCCTAACCTTCATCCCCGCCAGATTGAATTTGCACGACTCAACTTGACCTATACCGTGATGAGCAAACGAAAACTGCTTTCACTTGTTCAGGATGGATTGGTCAAAGGATGGAACGACCCCCGAATGCCCACCATTAGCGGGCTAAGAAGAAGGGGATATACGCCGGCAAGCCTAAGAATGTTTGCAGAGAAAGTTGGCGTTGCAAGGCGCGAAAACATGATTGGCGTGGAATTGCTGGAACATTGTGTGCGCGAAGATCTCAACAAAATAGCCCCAAGGGTAATGGCAGTCCTCAATCCACTGAAGTTAGTGATTACAAACTATCCCGATGATTCATTGGAATATCTGCCGGCAATCATAAATCCAGAAAATCCCGAGGCAGGAACAAGGGAAATACCATTTGGAAAAACACTTTTTATAGAGCGAGACGACTTCATGGAAAACCCGCCCAAGAAATTCCATAGGCTTGCACCGGGCGCAGAAGTAAGGCTCAAGTACGCCTATATCATAAGATGCAACGAGGTTTTGAAAGATAGTAACGGAGAAATTTCAGAAATTCATTGTACTTACTTTCCAGAAACTAAGAGCGGATCGGGCAATGAGAAAAAGGTAAAAGGTACTTTGCATTGGGTTCATCCTGAGAGTTCTGTAGAGGTGGAAGTGCGGCTTTACGATAGGCTATTTGTGGTGCCCGAACCTGAGGATGTCGAAGAAGGAAAGGATTTTAGAATTAACCTAAATCCCCATTCCCTACAGGTAACCAAAGCTTGGGCAGAGCCATTCATAGGTGCAGCTAAACCTGGGCAGAATTTTCAGTTTGAGCGCAATGGTTATTATGTGGCGGATTCTGATAGCATAGCATACAACTTGGTATTTAATCGCACAGTAGCATTGAAGGATACCTGGGCGAGAATGGAAAAAACTGCCGAGTAAAAATAGATTATCCCGAAAGGAAAAAACCCTTATTTGCCTTATTTCAAAAATACTTGGAGCCGCATGGAACATAACCGGGCGGCTTTAATATTTCAATAGACTCAATAAATTGATTATCGTTGGAGAAAGGCTAAAATTAGAGTTGGAAAACTAACCCACCTTTCAGCAAACTACTGAATGTTAATAATACATCAACTAAATGGTAGTTTCTTTCTTTCACAACCTGTAACAGACGATGCTAATATTTGTATAAAGCAAACAATCTATAACATTAATTTATGAGAAGAACTGATAGGCACAGGGGCGTAAGGATTTTCGAGCTTTGGGTAAAACAACTTTACTGAATAAATTCAAACGCTTTGGTTTCGAGATTTTAATAAAAAAAACCGAAGCACATAAACCAGAAATTTGTGAGTATAATCAGCATATTATCAGCTGCCTATCTATTGAATGATTAAATCATGTAAAAATCCACAACTAAAGTGAAACCAACTTATTCCCTAAGAATTTATTAACATAAAATGGCAAAATTTAAAATATAAAAAAAAACATTACTGAACAAGCCTAATAATTAGTTATATTTGTAATATCACCATTAAAACTTAACACCAATGAAAACAATGAAGCTCGTTTCGTTCTTTGCTCTAATTACTGTGGTTCTTAGTGCCTGTACAGAAGAATTTTCACTGGTTGGGAATTGGAATATTGACAACTTTAGATTTAGAAGTATAGGACCAGGAGGGCAAGTAACGGAAATGAATGATGAAAATATCGGCACAATTACCTTCCGGGCAGATGGTACTGGGGTAGTAAATCAGGAAGTGCCTGAATCGTTCAGTTGGTCTAAGCAGGATTATATTGTAACTATGACAATGGCTGGTGATGTTCAAGAAATTACTAACCTAAATTTGGTAGTTGTAAACGACAACTTCATTCACCTTGGCATTACAGAAAAATTTGAAGGTTTTACACACGAAGTAACTATGCATCTGCGTCGCTTGTAGCAAATTATTATAGATTATGGCGATGTAATAACAATAAGCCTTAATTGCATCAGAGTTTATGTTGCATTATATTTTTCTAATGCATTTATCAGTCTTTAGGTTGATAAGGGACAATGGTATTGCGCCTAATCGGGTATTTCACCCAAAAGTTGCTTATAACGGAAGCAACTGGTGATGTGGTCATTTACCAAACCCGTAGCTTGCAGATGGGCGTAGATCACTGTGGAACCCAAAAACTTGAATCCCCGCTTTTTCAAGTCTCTGCTTATAGCATCGGATAAAGGTGTGGTTGCAGGAATTTGCGACAAACACTCGAAACCATTTTGCACCGGCTTGTGCTGCACAAAACCCCAGATATATGTACAAAAACTGCCAAA
>DMJL01000018.1:7978-11790 GCA_003451785.1 Bacteroidales bacterium | reverse complement strand
ATACCCACCTTCTGCCTGTTTCCTGCCGAAAGTTCCCTTATGTATTTTCGCGTTCCCACTATTTCTACACCAAGAAATTTGTTTAGCATGGAAAGGTTTTCATCCACCTGCTGAGGCGTCAGGCCATAAACCTTACCCGTAAAGTAGAAATACTCCTCAGGTGTAAGAAAGTCAATCAGAAAGCCTTCATCAAGGTAGCTGGCTGTATGCTTCTTCCATCTAGTGGATTTTGATGCATCTTGTGCATTGATCAATACGCTTCCCGATGTTGCTTTTATCAAACTAAGGGTAAGCCTAAGCATGGTGGTCTTTCCTGCCCCATTGTTTCCAACTATGCCCGTCATTTCGCCCGGATTAATCGCAATGGCAGGTATATCAAGTGCCATTTGGGTACCATAGGCCTTTTGTAGATTTTCAATTTTGATATGCATACATCTTTTATTTGCTTCGGTAAAGAGCGAGATTTCGGTGCAATTGTTTCTCCAGGATTTGCACAATCCCATTAATCCACCATTTGTGCAAAAGGATCATCGTTAAACCTAGTGCACCCATTATCCATATGCCAATATTAGGGATGTCCACAACGGTGTTGAGAATATAAAATGGGATAATTGATGTAAACAACAGCAAACTGACCAGAAATGATTTCCCGTTAAGCGATTCATAATTAAAAGATGTTGAGCCGTTGGGATCAAACCTGCATGAATTATTGACACTCAACCGTATCACAATAAAGTAGCCCACCCCGCATGCATATAGATAAAATGCCAAGTATAGAACTACAAAAGTGGGATTTAGAAAAGCTATGACGGGAATAATAATTAAAAGTTGAACAGTGGAAAAGAAGAGATAAAAATAGTATTTGGCAGTCAAAAAGTCCCTTAAACTAATATCCCGCGTGGCAAGAAAATCAAAAAAGCGACTTTCCCAGGATAAGACCTTCTGAAAATGAGTTGCACCATATCCACCTGCAAACATCATCAAGATGGTTGCATAAATTAAAGACATATCATCAGCGAAGACAGTAAAAAAGATGGTGATAGCTATTCCCATAAGGGGTAAAACCCAGAAATTCGTTCTGCTATGTCTGTTGCGCAATACAAGTTGCCATTCGAGCCACCAATAAACACCATAGGAAGGGTGAAGCGAAATAATAGAAAATGGTGTTCCCTTACTTGCAAATAGGTTGACTCTCCTCACAGCGTTTTGTCCCACATCAAAATAACCACTCGTCAGATTTATAAATGTAAGCACCTGAAAGAGAAAAAACCCACCTGCCAATGCAACAAAAAGAAGGTAGTTGCCATTCACAAAACCAAGGAACATATTTAGGGACAAGGGCATTACAACATCGGCGTAGATTATAGATAAAGCACCAAGCAACAGATAAAGCAACCCGATAATTTTGCCTGCAAGCAGTCTGGCCCGAAGGGCAGTTCTAATGTAAATGTAAATACTGTGGTTGAGCAGCAATAGCATAAATATACCCAGAATACCCAACCCTTGACTCGAAAATTCGGGATTGATAGTTTGGATAATAAAAGGCCAAAAAAAGAACAGAAAGTAAACATTCGAAGGATCGAATAGCGATTTAATCAGCCAAATGGCAGCTGGTTTCCATTTTGGAAGGGGCAGATGGGAATAAGGCATAAAATAAGCCATTGGTAACTTCTGGCTTACAAACCGCGTCATCATGTCGAATATCATGATAAAAACAAGGAATGAAAACACCCACTCCGAAGGTTGGCGCTGTGGAAAATGTTCAAGCAATATATCAGGGAGCATATGACCAAGGCCATAGGTATAAACGCCAAATAAAATAACAGAAAACAAAGTCAATCCTTTAACCGTTAGACCTTTATGAAAAAAGTCGGAACGAGAAAAGCCTAACCAGGTATGTTTAATTATAGATATGAGCATATTTTCTTTATGACCGTGATACAGGCAAAGATAGAGAAATAGATTACCCCAAATCCGGCATTGGAGATTTATGGTGCAACCTCCAAAGGCCAATTTATTTTTCAACAGATCTTCATAGCCCGGCAAAGCATCTTTTCAAACTGACTTATCAGGTTTTAGGCCTTCACTACAAAGTTTACTGCCGCTTCTGAGGCCTCAATATTCTTGCCGTTAAAACCCTCAACCCCAAAATCATATTTAACTTCCTTTACCCGGTACTCTGCATCGCACGGTTACAGTAGATATCATAAATAATCTTGGCAGACAAATGCATTTTAGTAATACAACATCTGTACTGATGATTTTGGGCAATCCCCTGAATGCAGATAAAAGAAACTGTATTCCAGAAGCCTTGGGGCATTTGCATTTTAAACTATCGGTAAAGTGCCCATTACTCAAAGGTTTTTTTTTGTTCATTTGAACTTTGTAAATAGTATATGGTTTATTTTTACACTTTACTCAAATAGGAAAATGCATAAAACATGGAAAAAATTCTAATTTATCTGATTCCCGCCATGGGAGTTGTAGCGTTGATTTTTGCTTTTTATTACTCTAAGTGGATTGGGCGACAGCCCGAAGGTAATGGCAAAATGGTGCAGATTGCCAAATTTATTTCTGATGGTGCCATGGCATTTATAAAAGCTGAATATAAAATTTTAGCTTTTTTTGTTTTAGGAATTGGACTTTTACTGGTAGTTCTTGCTGATCCAGAATCATCTTCTCCTTTGGTAGCTTTTTCGTTTGTTGTGGGTGCTGCAAGTTCAGCCTTGGCAGGTTTTATCGGACTACGCATAGCTACCAAGGCTAATGTACGCACTACCCATGCTGCCCGTACCAGCCTCAATAAAGCATTGCGAGTGGCATTTACAGGCGGCAGCGTTATGGGTTTAACAGTTGTAGGATTGGGCGCATTGGGCCTGGGGGCATTATTTATTTTGTACGCCAATTGGTTTGGGGCTGGATCCCCTGAGGCTGTTTCGAGAGTTTTATCCATCATCACGGGTTTTTCGTTTGGTGCCTCCACCATAGCTTTGTTTGCAAGGGTAGGGGGTGGAATTTACACTAAGGCTGCCGATGTGGGGGCCGATTTGGTGGGCAAAGTGGAATCGGGCATACCCGAAGACCACCCTTTGAATCCGGCAACTGTTGCAGATAATGTAGGCGACAATGTGGGCGATGTGGCCGGAATGGGCGCCGATTTGTTTGAATCTTATGTCAGTTCCATAGTTGCCGCAATGGTTTTAGGGGTTACCCTTATGACTGCAACCTATACAGACTTTTTCAGCGGTTTGTCGCCCGTTGTTTTGCCAATGTTTCTGGCTGCCGGGGGCATCATTTCATCTATTGTGGGTACCTTTTTTGTCAGTGTCAAAGAATCCGGAAACCCGCAATCGGCATTAAACCGTGGTCAGCTGATTTCTGCCGGACTAATGCTGGTACTTTCATATTTTCTGATTGATATCATTCTGCCCGAAAAAATTGTTTATGTGGATGTGCTATACGGCGGTATAGAGCGCACCATTACTTCATTCAACATTTTTCTTTCAACAGTTATTGGACTTTTGGCCGGGCTCATTATCGGATATTCCACAGAATATTTTACCGGTCTGGGCTATTTTCCGGTGCGCACTATTGCCAAGCAATCTACAACCGGAGCAGCAACCAATATNNAGCGGTTTGTCGCCCGTTGTTTTACCAATGTTTTTGGCGGCCGGGGGCATTATTTCATCTGTTGCAGGCACTTTTTTTGTTAGGGTCAAAGAATCCGGAAACCCACAATCGGCATTAAACCGAGCTCAGCTTATTTCTGCTGCACTTATGCTGATAATATCATATTTTCTGATTGATATCAT
>DMJL01000018.1:5841-7801 GCA_003451785.1 Bacteroidales bacterium | reverse complement strand
ACAACCGGAGCAGCAACCAATATCATTTCCGGATTGGGCATCGGAATGTTTTCAACCATTATTCCCATTACTACCCTAGCAGTTGTCATTATGGTAGTGTTCAATCTAGGTGGTCTTTATGGTATTGCCATTGCGGCTGTGGGGATGCTTTCCAATCTGGGCATACAACTTTCGGTTGACGCATACGGTCCTATCTCCGATAATGCCGGTGGCATTGCACAAATGGCCGATTTGCCCCCCGAAGTAAGGGAAAAAACCGATAAACTGGATGCGGTTGGAAACACCACTGCAGCCATCGGTAAAGGGTTTGCAATCGGTTCGGCAGCACTTACAGCCTTGGCATTGTTTGGTGCATATATGACTGCCGCCGACCTCAGAAGTATTGATGTGTCGCAGGCTGTTGTAATATCAACCATGTTTATGGGAGCATTGCTGCCTTATGTGTTCTCGGCACTTACCATAAAAGCGGTAAGCAGTGCTGCGCAGAAGATGATCGAGGAGGTGCGCAGGCAGTTTCAGACTATTGTACCATTGCGAAACGCATTGGAAGTGATGAAGAGAAACAAGAATATTCCTGTTTCTGAATGGTCTGTTGAAGATGTCAAGATATTTAACGATGCTGAAGGTTCGCCTGATTATGGCAGGTGTGTTACCATTTCCACTAAAGCTGCATTGCGCGAGATGATTATCCCCGGTCTTATTGCAGTTGTCTTTCCGGTAGTAACAGGTATCTGGCTGGGTCCTGAGGCATTAGGTGGTCTTCTGGTAGGCGTAACGGTTTCGGGGGTGCTGCTTGCTCTCTTTCAATCCAATGCAGGCGGATCATGGGATAACGCCAAAAAGCTAATCGAGAGTGGCTATACTCATAATGGGCAGTTGTACGGCAAGGGTTCAGATGCCCATAAAGCGGCTGTGGTGGGTGATACAGTGGGCGATCCCCTGAAAGACACTTCGGGACCTGCTCTGAACATACTGTTGAAGCTGGTTTCGATTGTTGCCCTGGTATTAGCTGCAACCATATTTTAGGCAGCACTAAGATTATTGGTTTTTAGCCGGGTTTGTTTTAGCATAACAGCTATTGCGAACCTGGCTATTTTTATAAGAAGCTGAATGTCAAATTTTCCGGATGATTTTCTCCCGGAGATGAAACGCTAACGAGTGCAATGCACCATTCATGAAATAATTCCGCTACCCATGCATTCCGAGCTTTGATACCATGAAGCAAACTGCCCGGGTGCAATGGCTTTTTGCGGATTATGGAACAGGATATACAATCCGCTTTCGCGCATTACCAGAATGGCATCGGCAAGGGGTTGCCTGTATCTGATCCGGGCCTGTACACGCATGGTTTGGCCTGGCTGCAATTTCATATCCGACCGTATCCAGTGTACATCCTTTGCTGAAATAAACAATCCGTATCGGTACAGGCATGGATGGTTTTCACCCATACCTGTGTACAGAATATTTTGATGTGTATCTGTCGCCAATACAAACAATGGCTCTTTCATTCCACCGATATTCAGACCTTTTCTTTGGCCTATGGTGTAAAAATGCGCACCATTGTGCTCGCCAATCCATTTGCCCGATTCCGTTGTAAACTGCGGTGCAGCGGTAATGGATTGCAGCAGGTGTTCTTCGGCATTTTTCCAATCCTGTGCATCCCCATGAAACGGGTTTTCTAATCTGCAAAAATCCTCGGGAATCAGGAATACTTTACCTTTTCGGGGCTGCAACTGTTGCTGCAAAAACTCCGGCAGTCTTACCTTTCCAATAAAGCAAAGCCCCTGACTGTCCTTTTTTTCAGCAGTTACCAAATTGAGATTCCGCGCAATCTCCCTTACCTGGGCCTTCTGCAAATGGCCTATTGGGAATAATGCTTTCGATAATTGATATTGGTTGAGCTGACAAAGAAAATAACTCTGGTCTTTATTTGTATCAGCCCCGGCTAAAAGCCGATAGA
>DMJL01000018.1:0-5455 GCA_003451785.1 Bacteroidales bacterium | reverse complement strand
TCGGCTCCAAGCTCCCCGGCAGCCTTTAGAAATGTGTCGAATTTTATTTCCCTGTTGCACAATACATCGGGATTAGGTGTGCGACCGGCCTCATATTCGGCAAACATGTAATCTACAATCCGTTTGCGATATTCCTCACTGAAATCCAAGGCATAAAAAGGTATGCCCAATGCCTCAGCTACCATCATTGCATCCGCGCTGTCTTCTACCCAGGGACACTCTTTGGATATCAATACAGACTCGTTGTGCCAGTTGCGCATGAACACACCTATCACTTCATAGCCCTGTTGTTTCAGCAGCCATGCCGCAGCCGAACTATCAACTCCCCCGGATAGGCCTACTACTACCTTTTTTTTGTCTGAACTCATTTGCCTGTGGCTCTTAATTTTCCTGCTGCATGCAAGAGGACTCGAACCAAAATGCAAAGGTAATTCTGTAAAGGGTATAAAAAAACACGAATTGAACCAGTGTTTTTAATTATAAACACTTCATTTGCGATATTAAAGCCTTCCCGAAACCCTTAAACTGAAATGCCTGGGAGGTTGAATATCCCCAGGTCTTCCCATATACTCTTCGTTGGTTAGGTTTTTGATTGCCAACGAAATGCTGTATTTGTGATCGAAATGGTAAGCAATGGAAACATCCGACAATATGTGACCGCGGTTGTTTTGCTCCCAATAGTTCAAAAAACCGGGCAAAATGGCTTCGTGGGTGGCAGGATTGATGAATACATCATCAATGTTAAGAATTCTCGAGCGGGCAATGATATTGAAGGTCAATTCCAACTTCCTGTAGCTTGCGCTGAGGTTTAGTCTGGCCGTGTGCTTTCGGCGGTATTTCAGATATATGCCGGTATTCTGGAGTGTTTGAGGGTTGAATTCCGTTGGAAACACAAAGATGTATCCTCCGTTGAGGCTATAATTTATGCCGCCGACCCGTGTAAGCAGCCTGAATTCCAACTCAGCCCCATAAACTCTGGAATTTTCTGTGTTGTTGGCTTGAAACCCCAACCCAAAACTATTGGATATGGGATCGAAATGGTGGCCAAACAAAAATTCAATCATATCCCTATTTTGCGTATAAAACAGAGATAGGTCAATTAAGCCGTCAAGTCTATCCGTAAGGATTCCTCTTCGCAGGCCCACTTCAGCATTCCAGCCCTTCTCGGGGTTTATGCCGGGATTGGGGAAAATTCTCACTGCACCCAGAGTTGTGGCGGCATATTTCTCGGCAATGCTGGGATGCCGGTAGCCTTGTCCGAAAGAGGCACGCAAAAAGGTGTTGGGGGTAAGCCTGTAGTTCGCACCACCCCTTAGTAAAAGTATTGCCGGATCGCTTTCGTTGTTTAGGGAGTTATGTTCGAGCCTAATGCCCGCAACCAGCTGCAGCCTTTCCAAAGGATTGGCATCTACCTGAACGAAACCCGCTAAATTGAAAGACTGATGGTTCCCGTAAAAGTCAGACCTAATGAAGCTGGATTGCTGGGAAATCCCGGTATTCAGATTAAAAATCGAATTGAGTTCTCTCCAGTATTGATATTCGGCAAAAACGGCATTCACATCACTGCCCACTTGCTGGCCGCCGGGAAAGTAGTTGCTCAGCAACTGCACCCTTGCCCGCAAGTCGTGCGATTGGCGCGTATCGGGTTTGAAACTGACGAAAGGATCAAGATACAACAACCGGGCATTTAAGCGCGTAACGGTTGAAAGGTCATGGATCAGAGCGCCGGTATTGGCATCCTCCCAAAGAAGAAAATCAATTTTGTTGTTAAAAATTGCATTGGTGTTCAACCCGTACGACAAACCACTTATGTGCGGGTTATGATGTCGCAATCTCAGATTCACACGCCCCATCAATTCATCGTTTCGTTTGCGGTAGCCCGGGTCGTTGAGCATAAACAAGCCCACGCCAATGTCGGTATTATTGTACCGTTTCAAATGCGAAAAAGAATAGCTGGCAAATATTCTGGGGCTGTCCCACCACAGCCAGTTTCTTTGGCGGGGTGCATTATAAAAGCCTGTCTCGGCAAAAAATGTGGTTACCCCAACGGGTGTTGCATCGGCCGAACGGAAATGAATCACTCCATTGAGTGCTGAAGACCCATACAGTACTGAGGAGGCACCTTTAATAATCTCAATCTGGGAGATGTTTTCCATGGGCAAAGCATCCCATCTGATATTCCCTGCATCGGGTGCAATCATGGGCATCCCATCGAGAAGAGCCATTACCCTGCTTCCGGCCCCATAGGCAAACCCGCTGCCACCCCTGATAGATGCTTGTCCGTCCAGAACTTCTATTCCAGGCGTACGGTTGAGCAATTCTGTCGGATGGTTGATATGGCCTGCTGAAAGTGCCCTGGGTTTTATAACACTTACTGAAACAACAGATTCGCCTATGCGCTGTTCAGCCCGGCCCGCACTAATGATTACCTGATCAATCTGGGTTACTTCTTGTTCCAGGACCACATTCCAAACTATGCTTTCACCTGCTTTAATATTGACGGTTCGGGTTACATTTCTAAAGCCAAGAAATTGAACCGCGATGGTGTAACGCCCTTCTAACAGCTGCAAATGAAAATTTCCGTCCGCGTCAGATACGGTTCCCCTGCCTTGATCATAAACGATACCTGCTCCCATCAGAGGAGCACCAGTTTCCCGGTCAACAATTCTACCTGAAACGGTACCGTAATTCTGACTATAGGCATATAAGCCGCATATAGTCAATAGGATAAAAATTAAAACTCTTTGCATTACCAACGACTTTTGAATGTCATCCGGACGCGCATGGTAGTTCCGGGTAGCAAGGGGTGTGGCAACTCAGTGGAAAGTCTGAGGTTCGACCTGCTTAGTTCTTCAATGATTGTGGTAATGGGTACCGGATAATCGGGCGAGGTGATCAGAAGTCGTGTATCGTTTTGAGCAAATCGCCAGGTGCCTGTGAAATTGGCAAATAGTCCGGTGCCATCTTTAAGAAACCGGGCTTCACCTCTGAAATTTGCCAAAATTTGCCCTGGCCCACCTGCATCTATCCCATTGACCAGCAAGCTGTCCGAAACCCATACCGGACCTGTTAGCAATGTGAAAGGAGTATCCTTTTCGTCCTCGCAGCCCACGGTCAGGATTGCTAACGAGAGGATTGCAATCAGCAAAAAACTCAGTTTTTTTATTTTTTCTGCATCCCTTATGGTGCCTTTATCCCAAAATCGTGAGTATCCCAAGTTGTTTGTTTCCATGATTCATAATGTTTAAAAATTACTACTTGTGCTTTTAAACAGTTGTTTTACAGCATAAATGATTGAATTGCAGATGAATATTAGCGGCCTGCAACTAATTGGCATTCGCCATATCCAAAGATAGTGCTTTTCGGATTACATATGCTCATAGTTTTTAGATGCAAAAACGGCAGATTAGTGAACTCTTCTTATGTGCAAAAATTAAAATCTAAAGTTGCATGAGCCACATAAAATTAGTACAAATCGTTTGTCGGAAGATTTAGCTTATAGATTGAGAGAATTTTTAACCGTGATTTTGGAAGTATTGTAATTACCTTTGCTGCTCAACTTAAAGCGGGAGCATTTTCTTGGATTGATGTCGGGATGTAATCCCCCATGATGCACCCAAAGCGGTAATCTGGGCTGATTAATCCAATTCTTTGCCCTAGGTTAGTTGCAGGAACAACAGCAAACATTAATTTGGATTTATGTTGCCCACAATAAGCAAAGCACTTGAAATGAAGCTGGTGGAACTTCGAAAAACCCTCCACCGCCACCCTGAATTATCCGGCAAAGAATTTCAGACTGCCTCCAGAATGAAGAAGTTTTTATGGGAGATTCCCGAAGTTCAGATTGTGGAAAATATTGGGGGCAATGGTATGATAGCATTATTCGATTCGGGCAAACCCGGGCCTTCAATTATGCTTCGTTGCGACATGGATGCTCTTCCCATAGAAGAAACCAATGAGTTTTTGCACAAATCGGTGAATGATGGTGTTGCCCACAAATGCGGCCATGATGGTCACATGGCTATTATTGCCGGGGTAGCTGCAATGTTGGGCGCAAATCCTATCGCATCAGGTAAAGTGGCGCTGTTGTTTCAACCCGAAGAAGAGAATGGCCGTGGGGCAGAAAGGGTGCTACAACATTCCTTTTTCGAGACCTTCAGCCCCGATTTGGTTTTTGCCTTGCACAATCTTCCGGGTTTTGAAGAAAACACAGTGATATCGAGGGAAGGATGTTTTGCTTCGGCATCCAGGGGAATGATAATTAAATTGTTTGGCTCTACTTCTCATGCAGCGCATCCCGAGCAGGGCCGTAGTCCTGTTAATGTGGTCAGCGGCCTTCTGACGGGGCTCACTGAACTGCCCAATTTACATTCAAACTTCGATGATTATTGCCTGGTTACAATTATTCATGCCAGAATTGGCGAACGGGCATTTGGTACAACCCCCGATGAGGCAGTTGTGATGGCTACCCTCAGATCGTATTTAGACAGTGATATGGCCAAACTTACCCGAAATGCCGAACAATTGGTGCAGGAATTGTGCCGGCAATACAAGATTGAGTTTGAATGGGAGTACACTGAGGTTTATCCGGCTACACTGAACGAAAGCAGAGCAAATGACCTGATAAAAAATGCTGCCCGGTTAGCCGGTTGTGAGTTTGTCGAAATCGCCGAACCATTCAAATGGTCTGAAGATTTTGGCAGGTTTACCCAAAAATATCCGGGTGCTGTTTTTGGTATGGGAGTAGGTGTGGAGCATGCCGGATTGCACCACAACGATTATGATTTCAATGATAAAATAATACCATCTGCCATTGCCGTGTTTTTGAATATCATAAAACTCGTCAATGGTTTTAAGAAATAGAATTTATCCTGATAGATTTGCATATTGCTTTTGTAGCTCTTTATCACAGGTTTGATCCCGAAGAATTTCCATTCATTATTTTGCTTTAAATATGCTCACCACCCGAAGTTTTGCCAGCGACAACAATGCCCCAGTTCATCAGGAGGTTTTAGATGCTATAATCCGTGTGAACACCGGTGATGCAGTTGCATATGGTGATGATGCCATCACCCGACGGGCCGAGAACCTTTTTCGTATGCATTTTGGAGAGGAAGCTGAGGTATTTTTCGTGTTTAATGGCACGGGAGCCAATGTTTCAGCTTTGTCGCATCTCACCCGGCCCTACCATGCAATCATTTGCGCCGAAACCGCTCATATACAGCATGATGAATGTGGTGCCCCTGAGAAATTTACCGGATGCAAGCTGCACACTTTGAAGGCTCCCGATGGAAAAATCAGGCCAGAGCAGGTGCTTCCTTTGCTGCATTCGGTAGGTTTTCAACACCATGCTCAGCCTAAAATAATATCCCTCACACAGTCAACCGAACTGGGCACAGTGTATTCCATTGCAGAAATACAAGAAATGGCAGGGTTTGCCCATGATAATCAAATG